>JBARRE010000676.1:0-4762 GCA_049644065.1 Sedimentisphaerales bacterium
ATGTAAGCCTTCAGTTAATGCAGGCGTAGTTTTTTCCATAGTTCTACTTCGGCACTTTCTCCCAATCCTTCGCGAACTGGTCTAATCCTTCAGTTGTCAAGGGGTGTTTGAACATCTGGAAGAACAGGTCGGGATTCATGGTCGCGATGTCAACGCCCGCCCGAAGACAGGTAAGAATGTGGTTTTGCGTTTTGATGCTGCCGGCGATAATCTCTGAGTCGAAGCCGTAGTTGTTTCTAATAATGGCGGCATCTTGGACGAGAATATTACTCTCATTCGCCACGGCATCGAGCCGGCTTAGGACAATACTGACGAAGCTGGCGCCCGCCTTCATCGCTAAGAAGCTCTGAGTTGACGAGAAAATCATCGTCACATTTGTTTTGACGTTCTTCTGTTCCTCCAGGATGGGAACCGCCCGGAGACCCTCCACCGTCATTGGTATCTTGATGACCACGTTAGGGGCAATCGATGCCAATCTGACGGCTTCCTCGATGAGTTTCTTCGTCGTGTCAGATACGGCCTCCACACTGACGGGCCCCGAGACAATCGAGCAGATTTCTTCAATGACATCGTTGAACTTTCTTTGTGTCTTTGCGATATGGCTGGGATTTGTTGTCACGCCGTCTATCAGTCCCGTGTCGGCCGCTTTACGTATGGCCTCAGTATCTCCCGTATCCAAAAATATTTTCATAGTTTTTCCCCTTCGTATATTAACTGCTCTCAACGATATATTTGATCACCTCCAAGGTCACTTGGATGTTCGATTCGAGGAGTGTTGTTCCTCACTGTCGGCAGCAGTCCCAGGAATTTTCGCCAGCACATCCTGTTTGAGTATTCGGCCATCCGGTCCGGTACCTTGTATCTTACTTAGGTCTATTCCATGTTCTCGGGCGATTCTTTTGGCTGATGGGGATACGGAAACGCCGGTTCTGCTCCGCTGTTCAGTCTCTTCTCTGCATTCTTCTTTTTTGCTTATGGCTTCGGATGTTACTTCATTGGTTCCTTGTGCCGTCTGTAGCTCCTCAACGGTCTCACCAGGCTCTCCAACATAGGCAATGGGGGCCAGCACCTTGACCTCTGAACCGGCATCATACAGGAGCTTCAGTAGAACGCCCGATTCGTATGACTCCACCTCGAACGTTGCTTTGTCGGATTCTACGAGTGCAATAACATCTCCTTTGTTCACATAGTCATTCTCTTTCACATGCCATTCGACGATTACACCTGTCTCTATGTCTTGTCCTATCTGAGGCATGATGATAGGTTTGGCCATTATTCTATCCTTTCTCAAGCTTTTACAACGATACTGAAAAGGTTGATGTTTTCAAGCGGCATCTTTTCTCTTTGTGCTAATCATTACTTTGCATACACAGTTTTTTTTACTGCTGCAACTATGTCCGGCTCCTGCGGAACCGAGGCCCTTTCAAGATTGACATTGAACGGTATTGGAGTGTTCCTGCCGGCTACTATCTCTATAGGAGCGTCAAGGTAGTCGAAAGCCTCGGCCTGTACGACCGAGGCAATGTCCGATGCCACACCACCTCTTCTAACCGCCTCCTGGACTATCACCAAGTGCTCAGTCTTTCTAACCGACTCCAGGATTAGCTCCTTGTCCAACGGCACCAATGTCCGAGGGTCGATTACCTCCGCCTGGATTCCGTCGCGGGCCAGTCTCTCGGCAGCGGCGAGCGTCCGAGCAACCATGCCGGACCAGGCAACAATTGTCACGTCCTGCCCGGAACGCTTGATATCCGCTTTACCGAGTTCAATCGTGTACTCAGCTTCCGGCACGGGCCCTTTTTCCATATACAGCAACTTGTGCTCTATGAAAACCACCGGATCGTCTTCCCTGATAGCGCTTTTCAACAATCCCTTGGCGTCATAAGGCGTAGATGGCATGACCAGTTTAAGGCCGGGAACATGATAGTACCAAGCCTCCAGAGACTGTGAGTGCTGTGCCGCCAGACCGTTACCGCTGCCCCCTTGAGTCCGCAGCACGAGTGGGACCTTTCCCGTACCGCCGCTCATGAACCTGTATTTGGCCGCCTGGTTCACTATTTGGTCTATGACAAGTGACGTGAAATCCACAAATAGTATCTCGACGACCGGTCGCATTCCGGTTATTGCGGCGCCAACGCAGGCACCGGTGAAGCTTGCTTCGGAAATCGGCGCATCAATTACCCGCCTGGATCCAAACTCATCAAGAAGATCGACGGTGACCTTATACGATCCGCCGCGTTGACCAATCCCGCCGCCAAGCACAAAAATGGTCTGGTCACGGAGCATTTCCTCACGAAGCGCTTCGTTCAGGGCTTCGCGGTACATTATCTGTCTTTCAGCGCATTCTGTGCCGGTATCAGTGCTCAATTGTGTTTCACCTCCTCAAGAAAGCTGTCAACAGAAGGCTGAGGGCTATTCTTGGCAAATTCGAGGGCCTCGAACATCACCCGGTCGGCTTGATTTTCTATCTCAGCGATATCTTGTTCAGTGCAATCGCTACTGTTTATAAGGTATTCTCTGGAAATCGTTAACGGATCGTGGGCCTTGTAGTATTCGAGTTTGTCCTTCGGCATGTAAAGGCCGGGATCATTAACGTGATGCCCTCCTTGCCGATAAGTCTTGGCCTCGATTAAGACAGGGCCTTTGTCTTCACAGCAGGTCCGGACCGCTTTCTGTGTCTCTTCGAAGACCGCCAATACATCATTGCCGTCTATCATCGACGCTTCAACTCCGTATCCTTCCGCCCGTTTGTGGAGATCCGGAATTCGGCTCATCTCTTCTATGGGGCTGGAGACCGCGTACTGGTTGTTTTCGAGAACAAAGATGACTGGCAGGTTCCAGATCGCCGCCAGATTCAACGACTCGGCGAAAACGCCATTATTCGAGGCCCCGTCCGAGAAGAATATTGCCACAACCTGATCACTGCCACGTATACTAATCCCCAGACCAGCTCCTACTCCTATCGGAATCCCGCCACCTACTATCCCGTTGGCGCCGATGTTGCCGGTCTCCGCGTCGGCAATGTGCATCGAGCCTCCCCTGCCTCGGCAATAGCCGGTCTCCCTGCCAAGGACTTCAGCCACCATTTTCTTCAACTGCCCGCCCCTTGCAATGCAGTGCCCGTGTCCCCTGTGAGTACTGACGATGTAATCGTCTTTGCGAAGAGCGACACAAACACCCGTGGCAATCGCTTCCTCGCCAAGGTAAGGATGGAAGTAGCCAATGATCAGTCCCTGCCGGTAAAGCTTGATGCACTGGGTCTCGAAAATCCGAATGGTGTAAATCGTACGATAAAGTCGTTCAAGAAATTCTCGGGAATATGTCATTATTTTTCATTGTCTCCGTCATATTTTTGGAGTTATTACGTTACGGTTTTGCGAATACGGAAAAACGATACTTATCACCTCTATAAATCGAATCTTCCATCTCGAGAATCATCTCTTTACCGCAGAATGTCACGCCCTCAACCCTGAAGGCGGGAATCGGCTCTCGCACGTCGAAGAAACGTTGCGTGCCGGCGTCGATCATCACGGTACTCAGAGTCTGCCGGATCTCCACCAACGACAGACCGTAGTGCTCTTTGTATATGTCGTAAAGCGAACCCGTGAAATCCTGCTTCTCTATATCGTGGCAGAACTCTATTGAGATGTATCTGACCTCAAGCATCATGGGAGTCTCATCTGCGAACCGAAGGCGGTGGATCTTGTACACCGGCCCCCGCATAAAGTAACGCCGCCCATTGATCGAGCCCGAATATCCTTTCGTGACCTTTCGGGCGTCCAGGATCTTCGTGGAGGGCCTGTAGCCCGCCTCGATCATATTTCTGGTGAAGCCAAGAATCCGGGTCGCCGAGCGTTGAACATTCCTCTGGCAAACAAAGGTGCCCTTACCCTTAATTCGTGTCCCCCAACCCGCCCTTTCGATCTCCTGCAAGCTCCGCCGGGCGGTGGTATTGCTCACTCCGTATTTCCTTATTATTTCATTCTCGGAGGAAATCTGCATGCCCGGTTTAAGCCGGCCGGAACGAATCGTGGCTATTATCTCGCGGCTAATCTGATAATATTTTGGGACATTCGTTGCGTCTGAAATCATAATTCACCCACGAATTTACTTAACGCACTAAGATACTCTAAAATAATCGTGACCAGCAAGATCATTTTACAAATATATACGGAAAAATGCATATTTTTTGCAAATTATACAAATAGGTATGCTTAAAGCACTAAGCTTCTGCAAGACCGTAGGTTATGTGCTGTGTGAAGGTCGTGCAGAGGCTACTGTGCCTTCTTTGGCTTGCCCACGACTCCCATGGCAATCGCGATTACAAACAGGACTCCTGCAATCATAGCGGCAATCGGTAGACTTTGCTGCACTGTTTTGCCTTTGCTCAGATACCCCACGACTTTAGGTAAAATCATGGAACCAAGCAAGCCAATAGAAAAGATGATCCCGAAGACACTCCCATAGACGTTCTGGTCAAATTTGTCGAAGGTAACGCCTACGATCGTTGGAAACATCGGTGCGAATGCCAGGCCGATGAACAGCACAGATAGAATCGCCAGTCCCGGGCTGCCCGCCTTCACCAGCACAATGATTGCCAGTATGGCCAGGATCGACATGGCTGCAATGATCTTGACGCCCATAGCAGATACGTTCTTCAAGGCCGACGTGGCAAACCGGCCCACGGCCATAGCAAAACCGAATAGCATCAGCACAAGGCTTGCATTACGAACGGCGTTGGTGCTGCCCGTTGCTTCATACA
>JBARRE010000677.1:0-3495 GCA_049644065.1 Sedimentisphaerales bacterium
GCGAAAGATGAAGTTCTTCGAACTAAGGATCGAGTCGCCGCTGTTGTGGCTTATTTTCCGCCGACAGATCTCCGCGCGTGGGTCAACAAGGTACCCGACTACCCGGCACTGAATTTCGAAGAAGCCAAGGCGGCGGACTGCTCGCCCCTGTTGCATGTTTCCGAAGACGATCCACCGACGCTGCTTATTCACGGTGACAAAGACGAGCTTGTGACGATCGATCACAGCGAGAATATCCTCGCCGAATTCGAGAAACACAAAGTGACAAGCGAGTTGTTGGTGATTAAAGGCGCCGCGCACGGATTCAAAGGCGAAGACGGCAAGCGCGCATCCGATGCCATGGTGGCCTGGTTCGAGAAGCATTTGCTGATGCATTGAATCGAAACAGTGGCACGAAGCTATCGATTACAAAGACGAACTATAGCTTACAATCCGATTTTGTATGGCTTGCTTTCGACTTTGAACGGCCCTGCCACTTGAATTGTCGCCGTGAACGGTCCGGCTACGTTTTCAGGCTCTCGCCACGAGAGCGAACAAGTGCCGCCTCAGCCATACTCGAAGCTCAAAGTTTGCTCGTACGAGCCGTCTTTATTCTTGATATGAAGTTTTGGAGGCTGCGGCCGGGAACCGTTGCGAGTAAGCTCAATGATCTCCTCATGCCGGCCTTTGATTATTTGATTAAAGGAATAATTCGAACCGGCATTCCTTGCATCAACAGTGGCAATGATCGGCTCGCCGACGTCCAACTTGGTTTGGTCACCATCTTTTATTTCGAATGGATTATTCTGACCGTAATATTGGCCGGCCAATGCCCAGGTATTGCCGCCGTCATCTTTGCGTTCGGTCTTCCAGAAACGGACATGGTACTGCCCTACCGGCAATCGTTCGGCCTGTTTGCCGGGCTCTATCGTGACAGTCCCATTCGCACCATCAGCTTCGAACCGGCTAATCGCTTCCGGCAGGCTGAAGGATCCGTAAGCCGTATTCTCCGCGATCTCCGGATTGTCCGCTGCCTTTGGCGCCAATGCAACTAATATTGCGAACACTCCAAAGAGGCCAATTCCGACAGCAATCGCAATGTTGTTTTTGACTCGCATTTTCTTACCTCAATTTATGACAATCCTGTTGGCCGTGCTTACACGCCAATTTACACGATCCATTTGAATAATACGTAACTTCGGCGGAAATGTTACAGAATTTCTCTTCTTTTTACAACACCTTATTTTCGTGCTTAATCATGCCCGGCAGAACCTGTCCAAAGAATTGACATCGGCAATGCCAAATCATGGGAATCAGGATCGTAGAGGGGCAAAACTTCGACATTATCGCCGCCGTTGGGGATTTTCGCTAAAAATGGATAGTAGAATGCCATTTGGAATGGATTCGGATACAGCGGTATATCGTACATATTAAAGCCGGCAACCCAAAGTGTCCCTGTCTGCGGATCCTCGGTAATACCGGTTATATGCTGCAAATCGATGATTGTAACAGTCCGCTCAAGAGACACAGAACCATTAGTGGAAAAACCGTATACCACGGTTGAGTCGGGATCCGCCGGATTATACGCAGCCGATGTAAGATACAGCATATCCGTCGTCTTTGACATATACATCGCAACAGGAGCGGGCACATAGCTGTCATTGTCAGGCCGGCCTAAATCTATGCGCTCGACGGTCCCATCCGGCTTATATCTCCAGAGAATATCGCTCTCGTTGATTGCGTGTACATTCAGAACGTAAAGGTTGCCGGCATTGTCGATTTCAAGTTCGCGTAGATAGTTTCTGTATTGATTATCGTTCGGCAGTGGAGGATCATCATATAACTGTACAACTTCATAGGGCGGACTGGCTCCATCCAGCAGCCTGAGCTTTGCTGCCGCCGTGTAAGGATCTTCGCCATCAGGATTTACCACCACCGGGACAACATAAACATACTCGGCATCGAAGGCGGCATCGAGAATGGGCCGACCGAACGAATCCGCACCTTTGTCCTGAATACCAACATAAACCGTCGCCGAGCTGTTATAGCGTGGTTCGGTGATATTGCTCAGCCTTATCTCGCCCGGTGGAATGATTGCCGTATCCGAACTGTCAAGCCGAAGTATACCTGTTTCAGAGTTTAGTTGATAAATTTCACCGCCAGGTCCCTTCACAAGTTTGATATTGCAGCGATCAGAGGCCGGCACGAACGATCCGCTGAATTGGCCTTCATTGTTAAAAACGTAAAGGGAGTCTTTTAACTTACTGGATGGATTCAGCTCGCTCGTCTTACCTGCTATCAATAAGTCGCTAAGGTCGCTGCCGGCAAGGTTCACACGAGGTGGCGGCGCAGCAGAGCTTTTAAGACCAGTCGCGGCAGTACTCATCATACTAACACTTCCACCTCCACTGGCAAGGGGTACGCCGCAGAAATTGAGAAGACGTTCGTCCGAGTTAAGCGCCCAATCCCACGAAACGACATCAAAAGAATCAACGCCCCCATCGCCACTGAGCGCCCCATCCAGACAGGCATTCTCTCCCGTTGCATCGCATCCTGTCCCACCGATAACCATCAGGAAATCCGCTTCGTCGACAAAGTTGTCCCAGTTGATGTCCATGCAAATACCATAACACTGCACCGCCGGGCTCCAATCGTCGATAAAGACCGAACTGCCCCCGGAGTCGGCTGATACCCTTGGCAAAGAGCTTGCAAAAAGCAGGCCGCTCGTATCCGGTTCTATCAGTTCCAACTCGATGTATAAACCTTCGGTGAAATTCAGATGACCTGTCCAGACAATCTTTTGGAAAATTGCGAAGCGGTCGGTGCCGGCTGCGCCGGGCCGGGGGAAAGGAGGATTTGGAATCTGTGCACACTCAATGTAATGCTGCTGACGCAATGGATCGTCAGGAGCCAGAAGCTCGGGCGAATCCGAGAGATAAACCACTATTTTAACGTCAGGATCTGATGTTAAGAACAAATACTTGAAACGGATTAAAATCTTGTCGGCATCGGTCTTGACAAATATACCCTTAGCGCGGGCATTGACCAACTTCCCGTAATTTGGTGAGGTCGGGTCAAGGTCCTTTTGACTGCGCATCCGCATTACTACATTATCCGGCTCCGGCCCAACGCCCTCAGTCCGTTCGATAAGAACCATTGCCTTGTCCGGCTCGGCCGGGTCAGTATTATTGTTGATGATGCGCTCCTCAAACTCCTCCTCGTCCTCAAATTTAATATCATCGAGAGAATAAGCCAGCGCCTGTCTGAATGTAACATGAACTGTGTGATCGGTGTAAATATCGGTGAGTGCGAAAGTGGTACCGCCTGCCTTTTCCACATTACCATCCAAATACCACTTATCCACCTTATATCCAATGTTGGGAATGGCTATGTATTGCTCGTCACCACCGGGGCTGATTATAGAGAGTGTGGGCCTGATTGAACCGTTCGGACCGGCAGTAGCAGTAATTGTGTACTCCGCTTTGAATGGCACTGACATAACGTTATCTTATTTAT
>JBARRE010000678.1:0-3483 GCA_049644065.1 Sedimentisphaerales bacterium
GGTATGTGCTTTCATTGGCCCAATTTATGGCGTTTTAACCAGCAGAAAAAGCATTTTGTGCCAACTCACCAACTTCTCCGTTCATGGAGGAACGTTTCAAGAAATGACTTGCCTGGCAAAATAAATATGCTGCGGCTGCGTATGCCGGAGCGAAATTATATATTTATCTGTTTTATTTTTGAAGGGATAGGAAAATGAGAGGAAAAACTAATCTTGTAAGATGGCTGCTGTGTATGCTGGTTATGGTCATGGCGGCACGAACAGATGTCGCCGGCAGCGTCATTTACGTCGATGACGATGCTGTTGGTGCCAATAACGGCTCAAGTTGGGCGGATTCGTATGTCTATTTACAGGACGCCCTGGCTGATGCCGAGACTGCTGAAAAGCCGGTCGAAATCCGTCTGGCCCAGGGTCTCTACAGACCCGACCAGGGATTAGAAGTGACACTGGGCAGCCGCAGCGCATCATTTCGTCTCGTTAACGACGTGATTCTGCGAGGGGGCTTTGCCGGTCTTGGCGCATCAGATCCGGATGCGAGAGATTTTGAGATTTACGAGACAGTGCTGACTGGCGATCTGGCCGGTGATGATATCGATGTGGTTAATCCTTCAGACCTGATGGGCGAATCCACGAGATCGGATAACAGCAGGACAATTGTCAGAATTCTTGATTTTGAGGCAAAGATAGAGTTGGACGGCTTGACCCTGACTGCCGGCGGGACAGGTATACTCAAGTTTGCCCGGGGTAGCCTCAGTGTGTCCAATTGCACCTTCAAAAGCAATTCGGAAGACGCGATTGAAAGCCACCAGGGCATGCTCACAATCGCCGGTTGTACTTTCGAGCGCAACCGGGGACATGCAGTCTTCCATTGGGCAGACAACCTGACGGTGACGGATTGTCTCTTCGACGGTAATTGGGGGGCAGGGGGGGTGGGGATCAACTGCCACGCCCATTTCAGTGAGGTAACGTTGCGTGACTGCACATTCACAGGCAACGTTGCAACAGGCTCGGCCGCGGCGTTGGACTGTCACGCGGAAAGACTTACACTTTACAACTGCAGATTCACAGGCAATACGGGTCGAACAGCTTGTGTGGACTCATGGGTTCATGGAGACGTTGTCGCCGAAAACTGTACGTTCGCCGGCAACACTGGCAACGCGATAGATCACACTCTCGGGCGCCTTATCGTATCGAATTGCGTTCTCGCGAGTAACCGGGGCCAGGCCATACAAACGCATGGCAGATACGTGACTATTCGGAACTGCACTTTCAGTGACAACTTCACGGATAGAGACGGCAGCGCATTGGACACCTGGCGCGAGCCCAAGGTGAGCAATTGTATCTTCTGGGGCAACAGCTCCCCGGCGATAATGATCAGGCCGGAAGGGGCGGTGTTGGACTACTGCAACGTCGAAGGGGGCTGGCCCGGCTTTGGAAACATCGACGTCGATCCCGGTTTTGTTGCCCCCGGCTACTGGGAGTTGAACGACACGCCAGACGACCTCAATGACGATTTCTGGGTCGATGGCGATTACCGCCTGCTCTCACAGGCGGGCCGTTGGGATCCGACAAGCGAAAGCTGGGTGCAGGATGATGTGACGAGTCCCTGCATAGATGCCGGTGACCCCAACGTCCCAATCGGACTCGAGCCGTTTCCGAACGGCGGGCGGCTCAATATGGGAGCTTATGGCGCCGACACTACAGCAAGCAAGACATACTTCGGGTATCCTGTGTGTGATGTGATCCTTGCCGGCGATATAAACGGCGATTGCGTGGTGGATTTCGACGACCTTGCCATACTGATGTCGCAGTGGATGATGCGCGGTGAGGATTTTGTGAACAAGCCTCCGGTCGTAACGCTCATCGAGCCACAGGATGGTGCTCAAATCATCTGGCCCGGTACTATGACATTCCTCGCCGATGCGCACGACCCTGACGGCGAGGTGGAGCGGGTCATGTTCTATATCCAGCACAAGACCGACACAGGTTCTAGCACCCGTGGTTTCGGTGGCAGTGAAGGAGTCAACGGCTGGGAAGAAGAATTTGACTGGCAAGGCAATAACGAATTTGAACAGGGCAACTGGACGGTCTGGGCCGAAGCTACTGACAATGAGGGGCAGGCGAGTGTCTCACCTTCAATCGTGATCACTTTGCATGGCCCATGACAAAAAGCGACAACTGTTTTTCCGGAAATCCGAATAGCCCGTGCTTTTGAGCAGTTACCAAACGGCGGCAGAATCAATATGGCCACCTACGGCGGCACGGCTTAGGCAAGCAAGTTGCTCGATAACGCAAATATGCTGCGGCTGTGTAGGCTGTAGCGGCATTATACTTTTATAATTTCATATTAGAGGGATAGGAAAATGAGAGGGAAAGCGAATCTCGCAAGTCGGCTGCAATGCGTGCTGCTTCTGCTCGTGGTGGCACGTACGGCAGCCGCAGGCGGCATCATTTACGTCGATGCTAATGCCACCGGCGCCAATAACGGTTCAAGCTGGGAAAATGCATATGTCTATTTCATAGAATTCCCGCAATATCCCGACTTATTTGCGTATGACACTATGAAGGCAGGTAGTCTGCGCCGGTATTTTGACGGACTGACCGTGTTGCACATCGCGTACCGGTAGCGGCGATATTGCTTGTTAGAAAAAGGAAATATGCTGCGGCTGCGTTGGCCGGAGCGTCATTATATATTTATTAATATTTCTTGAAAGGGTAGGAAAATGAGAGCAAAAGCAAATCACTTAAGATGGCTTCTGTGTTTGCTGTTTGTATTGGCGGCAAAGCAAACGGTCATTGCATACATGCCCCCGCCTGAGCCGTCTGGTCCGCCAAAAATAATCTATGTCGATGCCGAAGCCGTCGGTGCCAATGATGGCTCATCGTGGGCCAATGCGTTCAACTATCTCCGTGATGCTCTGACTACGGCCTCAATCGGGGACGAAATCCGGGTGGCTGAGGGTACATATAGACCAAATCAAGGGCTCCTTCCGGTACCGGGCCAAGGGGGCCAGACACCAGGTGAGGAAGGTCGGTCGGCGACCTTTGAACTGAAGTCCGGCGTTACTGTCAAAGGCGGCTTTGCGGGATTTGGTGCGGCGGAGCCAAACATGTGGGACCCGGGAGTATATGAGACAATCCTGAGCGGCGACTTGAATAGTGATGATGCTGATGTTAGTAATCTTCGTGATCTTTTTTATGAGCCAACGCGAGCAGACAACAGCGTACATGTAATAAACAGCATTGCAGACGACGCAAGTGCCATCCTTGACGCCTTTGTTGTGACCGGGGCCGTCGATGGCGGCATGGTGATTATCGATGGCAGTCCTACGATACTCAACTGCGTCTTTAGGCGCAATAGCGCTAGCGGAGGGGGCGCAATCTGTATTTGGACGGGCCAAAGCCTATTGAGAAACTGCAAATTCATTTCAAACCTGGCGGGGACTGGTGGTGCACTCTGCGGCGTGGATGCCAACCTTATGT
>JBARRE010000679.1:0-13454 GCA_049644065.1 Sedimentisphaerales bacterium
GGAGAAGGTACGACCTTTATAGTCTCAGGCTGGAACCAGAAACGTATCGATGATTCACCTTCCGTAAAAACTACCGCCTCCCTGCGGCGCTGAACCAGGCTCTTATAACCAGGTACGCTACACGTAATATCTTCAAGAGTTACATTGTCCTTTCCGAGGGCAAGACACTTAGACAATCGGTCGGCTTCATACATCACCCAGCCGAAATGTGTGCCGGATGACAGATCCTGGAGAACGAAGTCACCTACGCTCTCGTCCCATATGTAGTCGCCGTAGCGCACGGTATGGCACTGTCTCTCATTGCCCTGGTCATCAATGCATGAGACCTCAGGTGGATCAAAGCTGACCACCGGATCGAATCCGCGGAGGATGGCTCGTGCCGCTACGACGAAATCATCCAGATTCATCGGCGGCAGTGCGGCGTCTTCCCGGCCGTAAATGACCAATTGGCCCGTGGCAGGATCATACGCCACGCCTTTGATATCATCTATCTCCGCAAAAACTTCCGCTGTCTGATTGAGATCGACACCACCAAGACGGGCTTGACTCACAGTTCCACCTCCGCCCAGACCTCCACCCCCGCCTGGACCATCACCGCCACCCGTACCACCTCCCCCGCCACCGGGGGGTTGCCCGCCTGCGCCACCTCGGTTATCTTCACTCCTGGACGGCGTGGGTGATGCACTCTCTTCAGCCCGCGATTTTGACTGGTCACCTAAGCGGATATGTGTGAGCGAGTGTGTCCAACAAATGCGGGATAATGCTCCAGTCAACCCATAGATAGCCAGATTCTTAGGGCTTAAGGAATAGCCAGAGCCTGACCACTGATCTTTATCGGCTTGAATCGCCTGTTCAGATCTCGAATAAGACCCCCTCGGAATCCACACCATGTCATAACCTTCATATGTCTCTCGAAATACGCCATTCGGTCCATACCCCCATCCTTCGCGGTATTTGTTACCCAAGCCCCAGTGAGGTACAAAGCGCTTCAGTTGTGCTATCGGTCCTTGCTTCGGGGGTTTGTATTTGAAGGGATTTCGCACGTACAAGTAGAGTGCGTCTTCTGACATTCCAGATGGATCAGAAAAGTTCACTGGGTCATTTGTAGTGAACACATAGAGATTCAGTGAACTTGGACGTTCCTGAAAACCTGAGAAAGGGTCACGCGTCAGAAACCTGCCCATATTCGAATCGTAGTAACGGGCGCGGAGAAAGACTAAACTTGTCTCTTCCTCCTGGATTTCTCCGTGGAATTGATAACTGTTTTCAATGCTTTCGGTTTCATTTGTCGGCGAGCCAAAAGCGTCATATTCATAGCTGTTAACAGTCTGGCCGGTAGGATTTAAGACACGACACACGCTACCGGCTGGCGCGTCATGCAGGTAGTAGTGGAGTGTGCCCACATAGTGCCCTCGAACGCTAACAAGGTCATTGCCCCAGATACGCATGCGCGTGGGCTCGCCGGAAGCGTCGAACTCTGCAATGGCCTCCACATAGCGGCGATTGATATCATTTAGAAATCCGATCCTCTGTCCGTTCACAGTCTTGGCCACGCGGTAGCCCAGACCGTCGTATGCATACGTCACATTATTGGTGCCATCGTTATAGCGAATAAGGCGGTTTTCATGGTCGTAAGTATAATCGATCTGCTTGTTTCCACCCGGACCGGTACGCCTTATTAGATTGCCTATGGCATCGTAGGAGAACCGCTCGTCCTCGATATCGTTGACTTTCGTGTACAACAGCCGGCTGTCGGAATCGTAGAAGTACTCTGTGACCGTCATGGTGTTGCCACGCATCTCCTTCATTGTTTTGCGATTGCCGAAGCTGTCGTAGTCGTAGTCTACGGTTCGCTCATCGGGATAACTCACTGTATCTAACCGGTCGAGCGCATCATAAGTATATGTTGTGGTTTTTGTGTCCGTAGAAGTGGTTTCAACAACCTTTATGCGGTTCCCGATACTGTTGAGCGTATATTCGTATTTTGCAATCAGTCCATTACCGGCATTCCGGTTCTCGACCTCAATAAGACGGCCATCCACATCGTAGCCATAGTGCGTATAGCAGCCATTCGGCAAATCGCATCGGGCCAGATTTCCTGCTTCGTCGTAAGCATAAGAAGTCGTCCCGCCGATCAGACCATCTGTAGCACTGCTGATGCGGTTGTCAGGGTCATACTCATAGTGAACAAGATGATATGCACACAGACCGATCTCCTCAATTGGAGTATAACCACACACTACGCCTTCTTTGGTGCGCGTACCGCATGCTACCCAGGCGATATTCCCTACGAGGTCATAGCCGTACATGATGACATTGCCATCCGGATAATCGACCGCGGTAAGCCGGTCTAAGTCATCGTAGGCATAGCTGGTGGTCCCCGTCCAATCGGTCATGCTGGTGAGATTGCCGTTGCCGTCGTAAGTAAAGCTTACTTCCGGCCTACCACCGCCTGGATAGTTGATGCTCTTTAATCTGTTGATCTTGTCATATTCATACTCCGTCCGGTTACCATTGCCGTCAACTCGGGCGACAACGTTGCCGCTGCCGTCGTACTCAAAGTTAGTTGTGACTGGTAGAGAAGGTGACAAGGAATCCTGTTGGACTTTTGCCGCCCTCAACTGCTGGATCGGCAAGCTACCCGTTAGCACGGCCCAGCAGAGCAGCACCGATATGATCTTACCTAATGAAGTGTTATGCAGATTTGTCATTTTTCGCCTCCTTTGTACATGACGATTAGATGATGATACTCATAATCTATGCTGGCCCTAAAGTAACTCGGAGAGTGCAGGTCGACAGGGTTGGGATTTCACATTTACAATTCACAGAAACTCTCCTGTTCACTTGAAGTCCCATAATATCTTAATTTCATTGAGATCGCAACAATTTTCTGGCGCAACCAGCGAGTTGTCTCGCAAAAAAACGCTAAAATGTCGAATACTTATGTCGAGAAGCCCCTTTTTCCTGCTATTTTGGCACACCGCTATAAAACTGTCTCGTTCGCTATCCGTACGCTGTAAACTATCACATTTGAGCCTATTTATCACGGATTATTTGCGAAAACAGAAACAACGGAATTCAGAATACAAAATCTCGATACGCAATACGCACTACTCAATACGCTACTAATAATTCGAAAGAGCTGGCTTTTCATCGGTTTTTGTGGTTTTAGGGTGGTTTTTTGGGCGGGGCATAATTTTTTGTGAAAAAGTGTTGCTTTGCGATTGTAAATCGGGTATATTCCTACGATTGAAAATATTGCTCTGTCGCACGGGGTAGCTTTTGAATGATTATTGATAAATGATAATTGATTATTGGCAGTTGGAATATCCATCCAAAATAATCATTAGAAAATAATCATTAATCATTTTTTTGGGGTCAGTAGTATCACGGCGTGGCTGACTCAAGCCTCCGACTGGGCCAAATCGGGCCGGGACAAAACGGTCTCCGTGACAACGTTGTAATGATTATTGATGAGTGATAATTGATTATTGGCAAAAAGAAAGTAATTTCTGTAATTTATCATTAAACAATAATCAATAATCATTATTTTGCGTTACCCGATGGTGTAATTGGCAACACATGGCCTTTTGGTGGCCATATTCCAGGTTCGAGTCCTGGTCGGGTAGCTTTTTGAATTTACTATTTAATATTTACTATTGATTATTGAGAAAAAAGTTCGCTTCGTTCGTGAAGGTCAGTGGAGCAGTACGATGTTATATTCAAGATGATTTTATGGCTGAAACGGTAGCGATAATTCTGGCGGCAGGGGGCAGCACGAGAATGAACACTCAGGTGCCGAAGGTGCTGCACGAAGTCTGCGGCCGGCCTATGCTCGCCTATGTGCTCGATGCCTGCCGTAAGATTGGCATAAAAAAGATCTATGTCGTGGTTGGTTTTTCCGCCGACGAGATCAAAGAGCAATTCGCCGGAGCTGACGATATTATCTGGGTCAACCAGGATGAGCAGCTAGGGACCGCCCATGCGGTTTTGTGCTGTAAGGAACATCTCAAGGATTTTCATGGCCAAACGCTGATACTCTGCGGCGACGGGCCTTCAATTCGACCCCAAACGTTGAAAATCCTCATAGACAAGCACGAGTCGGGACAATCGGCGGCGACGTTGGCAACGGCGGTTCTCGACGACCCGACCGGATATGGGCGAATCATCCGCGATACATACGGCAATATGCAGGGAATTGTCGAAGACAGCGACTGCACCCCGGAACAGTTGAAGATCAAAGAAATTAATCCGAGTAATTATCTTTTTAATAATCAGGTTCTCTTTGAAGCGATAGATAGAGTTAAGCCTGAAAACGTCAAAAAAGAATATTATCTGACCGATGCGGTCTCCGGCATAATTGCGACAGGTCACAAGGTCGAGGCCATTACGGCCGTTCCTCCCGACGAGGCTATAGGCATCAACAGCAGGGCACAACTCAGCGCGGCGAGCAAAATTATGCAGCGGAGAATTCAACGGCAGTTAATGGAAGACGGCGTGACGATAGTCGACCCCGACAATACATGGATCGATGCAAGGGCACAAATCGGACAGGACACCGTAATTGAGCCGTTTACATATATTCATGGGGAAGTGAAAATCGGCCAGGGCTGCCGGGTCGGCCCGTTCGCTCATTTGAGACACGGAACGATCCTGAAAAATGATGTTGTCCTGGGCGTTCATACCGAAGTGAAGAACTCGACTTTGGCCGATGGCGTTCGGGCCCGCCACCATAGCTACATCGGTGATGCAATGGTGGGACAAAATGTGAATTTCGGAGCCGGCTCGATTACGGCAAATTTCGACGGCGAAAAAGTGAATAAGACAAACATAGGTGATAACTGCTATATTGGCTCCGGTTCGGTACTGATAGCACCCCTTGAGCTGAAGGACGGCTCAAATGTCAGTGCCGGAACGGTGGTTTTACAAGGAAGTATGAGTGGATTGAGCGGAAAGGCCAGGATAGATGTTTCTGAATGATAATCTGAAGATATTTTCCGGCAGTAGTAATCCGGCATTAGCCAGCGACGTTTGTAAGTATCTGGAGATACCGCTGGGCGGTGCAAAGATCGAGCGTTTTCCGGACGGGGAAAAGGCAGTCAGGGTGGAAGATGATGTCCGCGGCAGAGATTGCTTTGTCGTGCAGTCGACGTGCGAGCCTGTCGATGAGCATTTGATCGAGCTTTTAATCTTTTTGGACTGCCTGCGAAGGGCCAGTGCCAGCCGGATCACGGCGGTAATCCCATATTTCGGCTACGCCCGGCAGGACAGAAAAGACGAGGGACGAGTGCCCATAACGGCAAAACTGGTTGCAAATATGATTACCACCGCCGGCGCCGACAGGGTACTGGCGATCGACCTGCACGCACACCAGCTCCAGGGATTTTTCGATATACCGGTAGACCACCTGGCAGGTGAGTTGGTTTTGGGCAAATATTTCCGGGATTTGAAGATCAATAATCTGACGGTTGTCTCGCCGGACGTGGGTAATATAAAAATGGCGTCCAAATACGCGGCACACCTCGGCGGAGATCTGGCGATTGTACACAAAAGACGCCTGAGCGGCAGCAAAGTGGAAGCTCAGGAGATTATCGGCGAGGTCAGCGGCAGAAACATCCTGATGTGCGACGATATTATCTCCACCGCCGGGACAGTCTGCAGCGCCGCCGTTCTGATTAAGGAGCGTGGAGCCAAAAAATTATATGTCGGCGCCACGCATGGCATTTTTGCTGCGCAGGCATTAGACCGACTGACCCAGGCGCCGATCGACCGGGTGGTAGTTACCGATACGATACCCCAGAACAAGACGTCTAAAAAGATCAGCAATATCAAAGTTTTAAGCGTGGCCGCTATGTTAGGTGAAGCAATAAAAAGAATTCACAGAAACGAATCGGTTAGTAACTTGTTTAATAATATTTGATCAGGATACGGGACATGAAAAAAACTTTACTCTTAAAAGCGGAAGTTCGAGAGCAGACCGGCTCAAAAACTGTCCGAAAGGTGCGCGAACAGGGCAGAATACCTGCGATTGTGTACGGCCATAAGGAGGAGCCGGCGGCTATTTCTTTGGATGCACACAGCTTTGTCGAAGGACTGCATCACGGGCATCGACTGATGGATGTCCAGATCGGCAAAAAGAAAGAAAAAACGATTGTCAAAGAGCTGCAGTACGACCATCTGGGAAAAAACATCATTCATGTGGATTTGGTGCGGGTCAACGTAACCGAAATAGTCAAAGTAATGGTCCCGATTGAGCTTAAAGGCACTGCGGCAGGTACGCATGAAGGCGGTATTATCGAGGAACATGTAGATCGCCTGGAAATTGAGTGCAAGGTATCTGATATTCCGGAAACGATCGTCGTCTCAGTGAAAGAGGTGCATGTTGGTGACGCCCTGCATGCCGGCGACATAGAGCTTCCGGACGGCATAAAACTGTCAAGCTCACCGAATACGCTTTTAGTTACGTGTCATTTGGTTGCCGCCGCCAAGTCTACCGAAGATGTTGAAGAGGAGATGCCGGCTGCTCCCGAGGTTATAGGCGAGACAAAGGAACCTGAGGTCGAGGAATCTCAGGAAAAAAAATAAGCCGGGCCGGGCAGAAGTAAACGATGGATGATACGAGAATGATCGTCGGGCTGGGAAATCCGGGCGACGAGTATGCTGATACGAGGCACAATACCGGATTCAAAGTTATTGATTCGCTGGCTGAGACGGTAGGCATAAAGGTAAAAAAAAGAAAATTCGGCGCTCGTTTCGAGTCGAGCGAATTTGCAGGTAAAAAGTTAATATTGTTAAAGCCGTGGCAGTTTATGAACCGCAGCGGCCAGGCTGTAGCGACGGCAGCCGGTTTTTACAAGCTTAATATCGGCGAGTTAATCGTAGTCACCGACGATATGGATCTTGAGCCGGGTAAAATTCGTGTTCGGGCCAAAGGCTCAGCCGGCGGCCATAATGGTCTGACGGATATTATACAAAAGCTCGGAACGAATGAGTTTGCCCGCTGCCGGGTCGGTATTGGGCGTAATATCGCGGCGGACACTGTCGGTTATGTACTCGATAAGCCGCAGGAAGATGAAAAACAGTTGCTGACTGCGGCGGTAGAACGGGCGCGGGATGCAGTGTTATGCTGGATCGAATATGGTATCGAGACAGCTATGAATAAATATAATAGTTTTAGTGAGTAACCATTATGCATTGCGTGTATGGCGCCGAAACAAATACCCAGCACGTAATATAGCGGGAGGTAATTAGCTTGGAAACTTTGGCAGAGAAAAAATTGTACGAAGGGATGTTTCTTGTCGATTCAGGCAAGGCGGCATCGGATTGGGACGGAGTTAACGCAGCTATCAATAAGATACTCGAAAAGGCCGAGGCTGAGATTGTCTCGATGAGAAAATGGGACGACAGGAGGCTGGCCTATGATATTAGACGTACAGGGAGGGGAACATATCTCCTTTGTTATTTCAAGGCGGACGGCCAGAAAATCCAGGGGATTGAAAAGGACGTTCAGCTCTCGGAAAATATTATACGGGTTCTGATTCTCAGCACCGAACAGATGACAACGGATGATATCGAGAAAGATACTCCTGCGACAAAGGCTGAAAAGGAAAAAGAAAAAGCCATTTCAGAAAAGCCGCAGGAGGCTGAAGTAAGCAAGCAGAGCGATCAACAAGAAGCACCGGTAGCAGAGGAAGCCCCGGTTGTAGAAGAAGCTCAGACAACTGAGGATGCCCAGACAGCAGAAGATGTTGAGCAGGCCGGGGAAACTGAGCTGGCTGAAGAAACAGAGAAGCCGGAAGAAACCGAGAAAACAGAAGAGGCCGGGCAGGCTGAAGGAGTAGAGGCTGAAGAGCCGCAAGACTCCCAGCCAAAAGTTTCATCGGACGATTAACACAGAAAGAAGAGTTTAAGTATGGCTAATTTTAACAGAGTTTTTCTGATGGGAAATCTGACCCGTGACCCCCAGTTGTCATATACGCCGAACCAGACGGCGGTAGTCGATTTCGGGATGGCGACGAATCGCAGGTGGACGGGCCAGGACGGCAGTCAGCGGGAAGAAACATGCTTTGTGGACTGCAGGATGTTCGGCAAGAGAGCCGAGGTTATCAACAAGTATTGTAAGAGGGGAAACCCCTTGTTTGTTGAAGGACGCCTGACATTCGATAGCTGGGAGGCACAGGATGGTTCGAAACGCAGCAAGCTGAGAGTAACTGTCGAGAACTTTGAGTTTATAAGTAGCGGAGGTGGTGGTGGCGCGGGTGGTGCGGGCCAAACGCGCCAAAGCACGAGCAGTACGGACTCCAATGTACAACAGCAGGCAGTCGAAGATGATATACCGTTTTAGAGCCGGCAATTGGTTAGTGGTTATTTAGCCGTTAAGCCGATTTCCATTCAATGAATTGTATGAGGTAAAGGATGCAAAGAAGAAATGATAACAGAAGAAAACCGGGTTTTGTTGGGGCTCGCGATCAGACACAATGTCGTTTTTGCAGAAGAGGCATAAAATACATAGATTACAAAGACATTGGGACCCTGCAGAAGCTTCTGACCAATCGCGGCAAAATATACTCACGTAAACGCAGCGGAAACTGCGCGAGCTGTCAAAGAAAGTCAAAAAGAGCTATTAAACGCGCCAGGTATATGGCATTATTGCCGTTCACCGCTTGATTGTTGACTCGTGATTACATTCACGAGATACGAGGGATGGAATATGAAGGTTTTGCTTTGTGAAGATATTGATAGACTTGGCTGGCTTGGAGATGTTGTCGAAGTCAACAACGGATATGCGAGAAATTATCTGATTCCGCAGGGTCTGGCGAAGGTTGCAAACGAGTCCAGCATTCGCGCGATAGCCGAGGAAAAAGCCAAAAGCGCCGAGCAGCGCAAACTTGATGGCAAACGGCTCGAAGAGGCGGTCAAGGCGATCGAAGGGGCAGAGGCCGTTGTCGCCGCCAAGGCGAACGAGCTGGGGCATTTGTTCGGCTCGGTCAACGAGCGGCAGATCGCCGCTAACCTGCGCGAACAGGGATTCGAAGTCCGCGATGAGATTGTGCAATTGCCCGAACATATCAAGGAAATCGGGACGCACTCTGTGACACTCAAATTCCGGGACGACCTGACGGCCACCATCAACGTCGTCGTCGTACCCGAGCAGCAGGACGAATCCGACGCCGAAGCGTCTTAGAAACTGTAGCGCAGAGACGCGTAGATATTTGTATTGTCCCGGAACTGGCCGAAGAACGTATTTGGGTAGTCGCCGAAGAATATGTTGCTGCCGACTTCTACCGCCATGTTGTCGCTGACTTTATAATTGGCATTCGGGCGCATATACACGTCTTTGTCGCTGGGTGAGTAGTATGTGAACAGCGAGAGTCGCAGGTTCTGATTCATCAGCAGCTTGGTCAAACGCAGCGTTGTCAAGTGCCTGTCTCTATCACGGGCAGGCCCGGCAGGCAGATTCCTCTTATAAGGGCCGTAGTCCAGCATTTGCTCGATGTAATACTGCAGGCCCATCGTCAAATCTCTTCCGATTTCCTGAGTATAACCGACCAGGTATCGCATTTCCGAGTTGCTTATCAGAGGATTCTTGCCGCCCACATCATCGGCGGATTCGTAATACCCAATCTCAACATTGCCGATCCCTTTGCCGACGGATCCGCGCAAGCTCGTGCCATAGACGTTAAGGTCTGGGAAGATTGCCTGGGTCATCGCAGGGTTCAGGCCGGCGGGGCTTTTCCAGAAGCCGCGGTAGCCGTAGAAGGCAAGCTCGTAGTTGCTGATGTTCTTGTACAGTCGGGCGGCTATTTCAGAATCCCTGAACCACTCGTCCGGCTTATCGGTATGGACAATCGCATCCTGCCCGGCGGTCCTGCCCAGATTCGAGTTCCAATACGAGATGCGTTCGCCGCTGATATAGCGGTCGGGATCGAACCTGGGTGTATATGCGATGTCAAGGTTCGCCCAGTCGCCGAACAAGCTGACCTTTGCCGCATCCGACGGTGCCTTGAGATACTCGGTGTCCCTGCCGATAAAGAACGACTGCCAGTCCTTCGGAAACATATCGTTGATAAAAATCAGGTCTCCCGTGCCCCAGGTCAAAATCTGCCTTCCGACCTTCACGTCCATAAAGTCCGTCGGCCGGGTGAATACGTTCGCCTCGCGAAGGTCAAAATCGCCTTCCTCGGTCACCATGTCGCCTAACACATCGCCTTTGACTTTCACGTCGCCCCAGTCGAAGTACGAAAACAAATCAAACTGGAAGCGGCCTTCCATAATCGACATGTCTTTTTCGTATTTATCCTCCTGCAGCCGATACCCGCCTCTGACCTCATAGAAACCGTGCGTCTCTATCGGCAGTTTGGAAAAGAACGATTCTTCGACATCGGCGTTTTCATCCGAAGCCGCAGCTACTGCTGTTAAAGAAAAAACAATACAAAATCCGATAATCCAAAGCAGCTTGGAAACCATTTCGTAACACCTTTAATAATAAATCCTCAAACAAAATAAGTGTCTCTGCGAGGCCGCGAAATGTGGTAAGCTTGTAACGCCTTAACTGCATCCTTTAAAGTCTTGCCAATAGGTTATTGTTCGTAGGTACTCAATATTTCTTTCACCTCTCTGATTAGAATCGGCAGGTGGTTTGTAACAGCCTGCCATACAATGGCCTCATCAACAACATCATAACCATGGATTAAGATGTTTCTGAATCCTATGATACGGTGATGTTCGGAAATCTTTTCCAGTAATTCGCTATCTATATTCTTGATTCTGCTAAGAGCTTCTCCAATGATTTCAAAGTCCCTTTCGACCGCTCTTTTAGTAACGGGTGTGTTTTGATATCCTTCGAAATGCATTCCGCAAACAAAATCCTGTATCTCCTCGGCTGCCTGAAGGATATCAATAAGGTTTTTTCTTGTCTTATCGTTCATAGATTACGATCCTTGTTCTGTCAATAGATTCTCTCAAGACAGGGTTTTTGAATTTTTTATCAACAACCAGATCAACCTGGCGTTTAAACACATCTTCAAGTTGTTCTTTTAATTCAAAATACTTGTCGAAAAGATCAATATTCTCATCTGAATCGAAGATCACCAAAACGTCAACGTCACTGCTTTGTGAGAAATTATCGCTCAAAGCAGAACCAAACAGGCCTAATCGTTTGACCGGCAAACGTCGGCATACACGTTCAATCTCTGGTTTGATTCCTTCTATGTCAATCATTGGAATAATATAGTTTAGAGCTTTCTTTGTCGCTAATTCAGGTAATATCTACTTCTTATGCTCACCTTCTATGAATTCAGAATCAAATTCAGCGGTTGCTGTTATAAACTAAACCGTATAGGTCATAAGGTCAATTCATTTTGCCGCAAAGTTGGTTTCGTTGCGATCGCTTTATCTCATAGCCTCCCGGGGCGGTCTTTGCAGGTATCGTTCGGTAAACATGCTATCATCGAGACCGATGTTATATTTGACATCGTTGAATTCCATTTCCGTTTTGCTGCCGGTCTTGAGGTTTGAAACGACCGACCGGGCAACCGTATAAAAGTCCTGAATCTTCTCGACTTTTTTCGACTCGATAACGCGGTAGAGCTTGTCGTCCTTGTCGTAGAATTCCATCTTCATCGGAACGTAAGTCTTGCGGTCTATCGAGACATTGAAATAATTGAACTCCACCGTATCGGGCTGCTTCGGAACATTTTTGACGACAAACATTTGATCCGTAGTTTCTATCAGCTCGTGAGTATCTTCCTCCAGGCTCCGGCCGGAGACGTCCTCGTACAAAAAGTCCGAACCGACGAAGCTGGTCCGTTTGTCACCGGCGGCGATTCGTTTGACAAGAGAAAGCGCGGGCAGATACAGCCACCGGTCATCATCTTTTGCCGGATCGGCGTGCTTGTGGACCATGTAGGCCATTTTTCGAACGTCCGGCGGCTTCTGGAAATAGACAAAGTAATTCTGGTCGCCGCCGTCGGTAACGTCTTTTCTCAAAATGTTGAACTCGCGCAGCCGCTTCTGGCCCTGCTTGCTCGTGATTGTCATTTTGACTTTTGCCTTGCCGTCCTCGCCCTGATAATAAGCAACGATGTTGGCTTTGCTTACGATTGTTTGAACGTCAGGAGTTTGTCCAGTTGAGTCCGGTTTCTCCGCGGCAAAAAGCGGCAACGAAAAACCAAGAACAAACGCTATTTTCCATACTGATTTCATTTCACACCTCGCTTTCATTTGTTTGAACATGCCTGGCTTTTAACGCCAAGTCTTTTGAGTATATCCATCATCGGACACCAATTCGTTAAGGCCGACTGCAGCAGGTTCAAACCTACAAAGCCGGTAAAAAACAGCCAATAAGCGGAATGATAATGCGCCAGTAAAACACTGACAAGCACAAAAAAGCCCGCTATGCCTCTCAATAATCTTTCAACAGTCATAATACACCTCTTAAAACATTCACTTTAAGTTCAACTTTTCATTTCTTTCGCCGCGGCCGTTTTGCAGGCCTGCCGGCGTGACATGATTCCGCAAATAATTGCCATTACAGGTATGGCTATGACGCTCAGAACCGCCAGCTTGCCCCAGCCATGCGCCCAGTACTGATGCAGATTCATCGCTATAAGAACCACTATTGCCACCGACAGAATCATACAGAAGGCGCAGTTACAAGTTAAAGATTTCGGCTCTTTGGCTCCTTTGAACAGCACTTTCTCCGCGAGTTTAATGATAGCAGGCAGGGCCAGCAGCGTTACGGCTCCGGACAACGCCATTATCGCGCACAGGAAAATTCCCACGGTTTTGTAAGGTATCAATGGTGCGGCCAGCAGCGGCAGAAATCCAATCGCTATGACCAGAACGTTCCTGGTTATGGCCCTGGCCGGCTCGCCGAACATCTCGCCGACACTTTTCTGCCACGAGCCGGTCTCTGCATAACTCGACCGTGCGCGTTCGAGGAAGTGGATCGCAAAATCGACCGCCATGCCGAGCGTCAATGCGCTTAGAACTGCGACCGGCATATCATAGTCCTTGCCCACCAGCCCGATGATGCCGTAGATAACGGTAATCGTAATCAGCAGGGGAACCATACATACGATGCCCCATATCGGTGAGCGGAACAGTATCGTCATCATGATAAAGACAATAATGAAGCTGCCCATAAACGACTGGAGCATTCCCCAGACCATTTTGTTCTGCCAGACGGTATTTATGTAAGTCAGTCCCGCCCAGCTATGTTTGAGCGGCACGGGAGAGGGCGTATTGGCAAGAAATTCGTCCACCGCTTCGACAACTTTTTCCATGTCCTTATTATCGCCGCTCGGCAACTGCATCCAGATATTTGCGTGCATATAATCGGTGGTGACCATGTGCCATAAATCGTCCGGCTTATGACTGCTCTGGAACTGCAGCAGGCACTGCGCCACGGCGGCGGACGAATCGGGGATTTTATAATTCTCTTTCCTGCCGTC
>JBARRE010000680.1:0-4554 GCA_049644065.1 Sedimentisphaerales bacterium
CCTGGGGCTTCGTTGATGTATTTCGAAAGCACTGCAGCAAATCCGGCGAATACACGTTCTGGGATTATCGAACGAGAAACACCTTCGACCGCAATCTCGGCTGGCGTCTGGATCACATCATGGCTACTGCCTCCTTAGCCGAAAAAAGCACCGCTTGCTACATAGATAAAAAACCCCGCGCCGCCGAACGGCCGAGCGACCATACTCCCATCGTGGCCGAATTCGACTGGGCCTAATGCATGTCACTCAATCCGATGTCACTCAGTCGAGCTTTCGATAATTTATCCCCGCAATATCGAAGCGACGCAGGTGACGTCCGAGCTTGACAAGAAACTTTTCGTAATTCCTTGTTGTTTTCGGCGACCATCCGATCTCGGCCAGCGCCGCCGCCCGCGGGTAGCCCATATACTCGAGATGCGGAGTATTAGAAATAAACTCGCCCCAAAGCTGACCCTGGACGCCTAACACATGGCCGGCCTTCTCGGCAGCGATGTCCTTCGGTATCGGCTCGAATCCATAAACCTTTTCGAGCGGCAGGTCACCGCCTATCGCCAAAGGCTCCTTCTCGGACGGGCCCTGATAATAGTCAAAATACGTATGTGACGTCGGCGCCATAACCACATCGTGCCCGGCGTTGGCCGCAGTGATTCCCCCCTGCTGTCCCCGCCATGACATAACCGTCGCGCCCGGTGCAAGCCCACCCTGCAGGATTTCGTCCCACCCGACAAGTTGCCGCTGGTGATCGGTTAGGAACGAATCCATCTGCTTGATAAACCAGCTATGCAACTCGGCCTCGTCCTTAAGGCCCAGTTCTCGCTTCAGGGCTTGCATTTGTTCGCTGTTCTTCCAGTGCTCGATATTAGCTTCGTCACCGCCAATATGAATATAGTCGCTCGGAAACAATTCCATAACCTCGGTCAGTACATTCTGCATGAATTCAATCGTCTTCGGGCGCGGCGCCAGGACCCTCTCGTTGGCGAACCATCGCTTCTCCGCCGGCAGGGCACCGAGCTTCTCCGGATACAGGCCGATCTCAGGGTACGAGACAATCGCCGCACCGATATGGGCGGGCATTTCAATCTCCGGCAGGATATTTATATAACGCTCCGCCGCATAACTGACAATTTCGCGAATATCATCCTGGTTGTAAAATCCGCCGGGGCGTTTATTGGTGGCTTTTTCGGACTCATTCCCGCCACGAATCGTCGTAAAATCCATCCAAGCACCAGTTTCTGTCAATTTCGGATACTGCTTGATTTCGATCCGCCAGCCCTGGTCGTCGGTCAGGTGAATCTGCAAACTGTTGAATTTATGTAATGCCATAATGTCGATAAAGCGTAGCAAATCCTGCTTCGGTATGAAATGCCTTGCCGGATCAACGAGCAGGCCCCGCCAACAAAAACGCGGATAGTCGGTAATCCTCACACACGGCACCTTCCATTTCACGCCTTCGACCTTCGTCTTGCTGAAAACCTGCTCCGGCAGAAGCTGCCGCAACGTCTGGATGCCGTAGAATAGGCCTACCGTCTGCCTAGCCCGAATCAACATACGCTTTGGTGTAACTCTGAGTATGTATCCTACTTCGCCATACTCGGTCTGATACCAATTAAGCTCCAAGATTATTGAATTATCCCGTCGTGTAGGATCATCAGCTATACTCAGCTTGAATCCTATCGCAGGGGCCAGGGCATCGATCAATTTCGCCGCCTCGGCCGCAGCCTCACCTTCCGCAATTATTCGCGTTTCCGGCCCGATTTCAAAATAACCATCGTCATACTTAATCGAAACCGGTTGCGGGATAATGCTTACCGATTTACTGGGCTGTTCGGCCGCTGGGCAAATCGCCGTAATTACGACCAAAATTATTGCTATGTGTGCGTGTGTTCTATTCAGCATGAATTACCTCCCGAGTTTATAAATGTCGTTTCAAGCACCTGAAAATTCCTATCGAACGTGTAATAAATGCTTTATACCAGATTTCCTTCCCACAGACCACAATATCCCGGATGCGATCATCGTCCAGCCTTTGTTCTACCCCTTTGGGAGTAGGTAAATTGGCTTTGTTTGGCTTTGTTTTTCGCCGACCAAAACCACTCAAAATCACCAAAATTCCCATAAATCTTTACTATTACTGAATTAGTGTCATTTTGCCCATTTTAAAATTGGGTTTGTTTTTTCAAATAGCCCTGCCGGAAAGACGCCGGATTTTCTATTTTCTATTGATTATTGACTATTTGAATAATCACTACTCGGTGAATGCTGTCCGCAGAACGCCGAACACTGAACGCTAATAAATTGGCTTTGAATTGGCTTTGTTTTTTCGCCGCCTGAAATCGAAAAAATCTTCATAATCACCTTTCATATAAGACTTTGCGCCAGTTTCGCCCTACCGCAAATTGGGTTTGTTTTTTCAACTTAAGCTCAATTTTTCGTCGTTTTCTGCTCTTTTTCACCTGTTTTTTTCATTATTTTGGCTTTTTTTCTTCTATATTTCTCAATTCTTTGGACCCGGCACCAGTGGTGCGGGCTAAAATTCGTACTGCGTTCTAAGTTCTCCGTAAGGAGTCCCGAGGACTGCGTGATTGGACCTCATTTTTCCTTTTGACCTTCGACATACGATATACGATATACGAATTCGTTACATATTATACGAACCGTCACACATAAAGGCGGGCAAATTTTAGAAAAATCTCCGTGAAACGGCGTCCTTTGTTCTGCCACAGAGAACACATTCCTATGGAATGGGGCGAAAGCATCCCATAGGGACAGGGAGAAAGCAGAGAAATAATATTGTCATCCCTGCGAAAGCAGGGACAATAGTAAACCTGTCCCATCAACTCTGTTCAGGGCAGGCTCTGAGCAAGGTCGAATGGATCGTAAATAGTTAATGGCAAGGGCCGTTGATTAGCGCAGATAAACGCATTTGTAGGGTGGGCCTTGGCCCACCGATCGATAATGGCGGGGCGAGCCACACACTACATTTTTGGTTTTTTGTTATGGATTATTTGCAGAAGAAGCAACTTGCCCGTTAACGGCAAGAGCCATAAATATGACAATAGGTGGAATAGGGCCTCTGTTCATGCTTGCTTTTGTCCATACAATTAGTTTTTGAATGAACCGGTTTCTGGTAAGATGTAGGATCGAAACTTGGAAAAAAGGAAAGGAACGCAAAATGGGCATCAGAAAACAAAATAAACGATTTTTAGTTATCTTGATTTTTATCGTGCTGGTTTTGGGTGCTGTTGGTTGGGCCGGGGCGGGGGTTGAATGTCCCGGGCCGGAGCCGGGGGCCGGGCAGTGCAGGTTGGATGAGGGCCGGCTGGTTTTGGAAAATGCCGCGCTCTCGTGCCAATGGAGTATCTCGGGAGGACGGTTAAAACTTGGTCGGCTGGTCGATAAGCTTGCCGGGGCTGCGATTGATGCCGGACAGGCCGAATGTTTTGAACTGGTTCTGGACAGCGGGCAGGTTTTGAGAGCATCCGATCTGAGAATCTTCGGCATGCCCCAGATAAGGAACATCGAACCGGATCCAAAGTCATGCCGGCTGGCCGAGCGATTTGCAGGCAAAGAAATCCTCGTAACGCTCGGCTCGCCCGACGAAAATCTTAACGTCCGATGGCGAGCGATACTGCGGGACGGCTCGAACTATGTCCGGCAGCAAATCACCTTCACGGCCCAGAACAAGGCAATCGATATAAAAGAAATAGTGCTGTGGGAGCTGGCAGCTAAGGCCGAGGTTAAAGGCATTGTGGACGGCTCGCCGGTAGTGGCGGGTAATATGTTCTTCGCCTTTGAGAGCCCCCTGTCGAAAAGTACAAGCGACTCGAACATATTTAAATGCAGCCTGCCCTATGCAACCAGGCTGGCGCCGGGGGAGAAACTCTCTTATAGCTCGGTGTTCGGCGTGGTTCCGGAGGGACAGTTACGTCGCGGCTTTTTGTATTATATCGAACGCCAGCGGGCGCATCCCTACAGGCCGTTTTTGCATTACAACAGTTGGTACGACATCGGCTATGGGCCGGAGAAAATCCAGCCGGGGCAATTCGCCGAAGTGGTCGAGCTGTTCGGCAAAGAATTCATCCAAAAGCGCGGGGTAGCGATGCAGTCGTTCGTTCTGGACGATGGATGGGACGATCCGGCCTCGCTTTGGTTGTTTCACGAAGGCTATCCTGATGGATTTACGCCGCTGCGGCGAGTGGTGGAAAAATATGACTCGGTCTTAGGGGCATGGCTTTCCCCCTTCGGCGGCTACGGCAAGGCCAAAGAAGCAAGGCTCAAGTACGGCCGGCAGCAGGGCTTCGAAACGAACAAGAGCGGTTTCTCGCTGGCCGGCACAAAGTATTTCGGCAGGTTTAGCGATGTGTGTATCAAAATGATCCACGATTATGACCTGAACTATTTCAAGTTCGACGGCATCGGCGTCGGCGGCCGGCCGGCCGGAACCACCGCCGAATTCGCAAGCGACATGCAGGCCCTGCTGCGGCTTATGAGCGAGCTGCGGCGCGTCAAACCCGATGTGTTTATCAACACCACCACAGGGACATGGTCCTCGCC
>JBARRE010000681.1:0-1697 GCA_049644065.1 Sedimentisphaerales bacterium
TTGGTACAATGGGTTCTTTCTCTTGG
This sequence comes from Sedimentisphaerales bacterium, assembly GCA_049644065.1. GTDB lineage: Bacteria > Planctomycetota > Phycisphaerae > Sedimentisphaerales > Anaerobacaceae > JAFGPJ01. The sequence goes on from JBARRE010000681.1 coordinate 27, forward strand.
AAGTGTATCTAACCAAGACACACGGCTGGGAGATCCATAAGCAGTTCTTCCGACATTGGTTGGATGCCTGTCAGATTCTGGATCCTTTGGGATATGAGCCCAATGAGATATTTGCCGCTTTGTATTCATCATTAGCAAATGAGGATTTACTTTGGCTGTTCAACCTGTGTGGTTTTGGTCTTGATGAGCTACGAATGGCTCAAGCCGCAGAAGAGATTTTGGCATTTATGGATGGCCTTCCAATAAGCAATGGCACCATAAGCATATCAAATCATTGAGACAGGTGAGGGAAAAGAAAAGGGGGGCAGGCTTTTGTTTTAGGTGTTGGCATCTGCGTTTCCATGCGATAATCTTTTGATATGCCAAGGAACGTGCAGAGGTACTCATGGAGAAAGGCTTGACTCGTTTAGGCAAAGATGAACGGGATTTGGCATCCGAAAAGGAAGTTGGCGGCTTGGAAGGTTATTGAAGGCATGGTGGATCATACTTCAGTGCGGCGTCGGCAATCGGTGGTTCAGTGAGAATCTGCATATGGGCAGTATTTACAGCGGAAGCAAGGCTATTTATTCAGGACGACAAGTGACAGGCCAGAACGTGGAAGCTCGAATTCAAGCGTTGCTTCGTTATTCGTGATGTCGATGAGTTTGGTTGGTTCTAACATTTCCAACTCCATTGCGGCTGTGAGCTTTGCGAGCATTTCCGCATCTGGATTCTGCGGGCTGCCTAATTCGAGCCATTTTGTATAGGCGTTGCTGTGCGTATCGTCAATGCGGTAATGGATTACCTGAGCTTTCGAGCCGAAGTCCGGCGGCAATTTTACTTTCAGTTGAATCGAGGCGGATTCAGCCGGAACGAGAAAATCGTGATAGTTCCAGATAAGAATCTTCACACTTTGGCCATCGGCGACGGCCATTCCGTTTATGTCCGGCTGGGCACGAACGCTTGCTTTTAATATCTCATCCAGACCGACCGCACCGTCACTTGTGAGGGGCAGCTCGTTTCCTTTCAACCGGCCCAACATTTTGAATGCATTCAGCACCGGCTTGTGAATTCCGTTGGTCGCTAATGTGCGATAGCCATCGAACCAGGGCATGCCGTCGAACATAAAGGCCCAGGTCAGCACACCTTTGAGATTGACTTTTTCCCTCTTAGCCAGGTCCAGCGAGTACTTCATCATGGCTGCCACGTAAGCGCCGTAGGCGGGGACATTCCTGTACCCCCGGCTCGGAGATTGAGAAGCCGGCATACCCGCCGCCCCGTCCGGGTCGGCCTCACCGATAATGATTGGCGTATTTCTGAATTCCGGGAAGCCCGCGACCATGGCGAATCCTTTCTGATGTTTTTGAAGCTGGCCGAGCATGCTCATCTCAACGTGGCCGTCTTTGAAAGCTACGCCGCCCTTGGCATGGAAGCCGATATAGTCGAGGCGTGTACCGGTCTTTCCAGTTAAGGAATTCTTCTCTGTAGCGCAGTGCGTGAGGAACCTTTGCATGAATTTGCCGACGCCGGCGACGTGCGGGCCGCCGAATACCGCTGCCGGCATGACTTCGTGCAGGGCCTGCTCGGTATACTCGAAGAGCTTCTCATAATCCTCGTACGTGCCCTGGAAATAGAATATGTCCGGCTCGTTCCATAGCTCCCACAGCCAGGTTTCTTCGGCGTTTTTATATC
>JBARRE010000682.1:0-4193 GCA_049644065.1 Sedimentisphaerales bacterium
TGGGCCAAAAGGGAAACCAGTTCAGCACGTTTGCAGGTGTATTCACGCCGTCGATCCTTACGATTCTTGGCGTGATAATGTTCCTCCGCGCCGGGTACGTGGTCGGCGAAGCCGGCATCATCAATACGATCCTCATCCTGTGTGTCGCAGAAGTAATCAGTCTGTTGACCGCAATTTCGATGAGCGCGATCGCCACGAACACACCGGTCGCCGGGGGCGGGGCCTATTTTCTTATATCACGTGCACTTGGTCCGCAGTTTGGCGGAGCCATTGGCCTGGCTTTGTTCCTGGCCCAGGCCCTGTCCGTACCCTTCTATATTCTGGGCTTCACGAATTCGCTCGTGGCCAGCTTTCCGAGCCTTAGCGCGTGGTTTGTGCCGATAGCTCTGGTCACAGCGGCAATTCTCTTCACTGTTAACATTATCAGCTCCGGATTTGCCATCCGGATTCAGTATATCGTGATGACTATGCTGGCTTTGGCCATCGTCTCCTTTATGGGTGGCGCCTTGCTTCTATTCGATCCGGCCCTTTTCCAGGCAAATCTGGGCTCGTCCTATACGAAGCCGACGATTGGATTCTGGATGGTCTTTGCGATTTACTTCCCGGCGGTGACCGGTATTCTGGCCGGCGTCAACATGTCGGGCGATTTGAAGGATCCCGCCCGCTCGCTGGTACGCGGCACGATGGCGGCCATCGGGGTGGGCTTTGTCATTTATCTGTTCGAAATTCTTTTATGCGGCGGTTCGCAGCAACGCGGCGATCTGCAGGCCCAGCCGTTTGAGATGCTGGTAAAGAATGCCCTGTGGGGCACGGGCTTTTTGGTCATGGGAGGTGTATTCTCTGCAACGATATCCAGCGCAGTCGGGTCCTTTCTCGGCGCGCCGCGGGTGCTTCAGGCCCTGGCGCGCGACCGGATTTTCCCGATCCTCGGCATATTCGGCCACGGTTCGAAGGACAAGGACGAGCCGCGATACGGGCTTGTACTGACGTTGGGGCTGACCTTGGCGATTATCCTGCTGCTTGGCGGCGGCGACTCGATGTCTGCTTTCGATATGATTGCCGCTATTGTCACTATGTTCTTTTTGTGTACCTACGGCATGATCAATTTGGCTGCTTTTGTCGAATCTTTCGGCGCTAATCCGTCTTTTCGGCCGAGTTTCCGGTTCTACCACTGGACTACTTCGATTTTCGGATTTGTTGCCTGCCTGATCGTAATGATTCTGATCGATGCGATAGCTGCCCTGGCGGCGATCCTCGTTATTGCCGGGATCTATGTATACCTGAGCCGCAGGGTATTCCGCTCGGCGTTCGGTGACGCCCGTCTGGGTTTTCAATATGCAATAGTGGTGCGGGCGTTGCAAAAACTTCGCCTGATGACGCCACATGCAAAGAACTGGCGTCCTACCTTCCTTGTCATGGCGGGCAATACACAGACGCATATCACGCTGATCAAGTATGCGGTTTGGATGGAAGGCGGGCGAGGCCTCGTCACGGCGGCACAGGTCATCTCGGGAGATCTTGAGATTTATGCCGCACGCGTCGAGAGCCTCCGTGCGGCGATGGACACGTTTCTTCGGAACAACTCACTGGCGGTCTTCCCGGAAGTTGTCTTTGCCGAGGACATGGATGAGGGTATTCGCACGCTGGCGCAAGCCCATTCAATCGGTCCGCTCAAGCCCAACACGGTGCTATTCGGCTGGCCTCGCAGCGCCGAGCGTGCCGAAGTGATGTTCCGTAATGTCTGGAGCATCGCTGCGATGGGCAAGAGTATGGTGATCGTGGCCGACAAGGGACTGCCGTTGGAACATAGGCCCCGGCGGCGGATTGATATCTGGTGGAGGGGTCAGCAGAACGGATCGCTAATGGCCACGCTTGCGCATTTGCTGGCACAGAACTGGGAATGGCGTGACAGTTACATCAGAATTCTTCGTGTGATCGGGGATGCTGCCGGTCGTGACTCATCGCGTCAGGCCGTCCGCAAACTCGTCGAAGCTACCCGCATCCGCGCCGTACCCCGCGTAATTGTATCTACGGAACCGTTCTACGACGTGTTTCGAAGCCATTCAGCCAAAGCGGATGTGATATTTTTGGGTTTACAGCCCTCCGACGATGAAACATCCGCTCAGCTTTACAACCGTATCTCCGATCTTCTTGCGGACATGCCGACAACAATCCTGGTCCATTCCAGCGGCGAAGCCGATGTGTTCGTATAAACCCGGGCCCTGCCTACTCTTTTGCTGAAACGTACTCGTAAAGGTCTCTGACGACGGACGGTTCTGCCTCTTCGAAAAACGCGCCGCGGCCGGGACTTTGCGTGGCAATTTCATAGTTGTGAAGAGGGGCTATCGTGGCCTTTACGGCAAACGGGCGTTCAATTTCCCGGATAGGGACGATGTTCATAGCAAGTTTTTCGCCAGCTTTCCTGGAGCAGTTCTTGCTGTAAACTCCTCGAAAACTCAAACTCTCGCCCTGGCAGGTGCATACTTTTCCATCGGATGAGATGCATTCGATGGCCACTCTGCCGTCATCGTTTTTCAATCGCCGGAATACCCGGGCGTTGCAGATTCCGTTGTACGTCTCGTCGTCGAGAGGGGCAAGGACTTTTGAGCAAAGCTCGCCGTATATCCTCGAATTCAAATTGATCAAACCCTCCCGATCGTTACTCAGTGACTCTTCCAGAACGTTGCGCAATGACCGAATGTCCAGCCAGAATATTTTATGCTCCAGCCTGCTTAGGATGCTCAAAAGCTCAATGCCGAAATGCTTGGGGAAGCGGAACGCACGCTTGAGGCTTTCGTTGAAGATAATGTGGCAGATTTCACGCTTGTCATCCCAATCCAGCTCCAGAAGCATTCCGGCGATACTGTTTGCCGCTACGTGTTCGTCCCCGTCGTCGGCCATTATGTTGCCGACTATTTTTCGTATGTGATCTAAGTGCCGTTTGCCCGCCTGCTCGATAGCACATTTTAACGGTTCACTCATATCCGCCTGAAATTGCATGTCAAAATGTGCCGATAGCGTCGGGTCGTACACATCCGACAACAGGCCTAAAAAACGTCTGTACGTTTGCTGATACTTCTCAGGCCCATACGATGATAATTGCAACATTACTTCTCTGAACGGCTGGTAGTTTTCATTATCGTCCACCGATTTGAGAATCTCGCCCAGATAATGGCGAAATCGGTCCGCTATCGTGGCCAGGCGGCTGTCTCTCATCGCGTACATTTGATAGAGCAGTTTGTTCAGGCATTCTTCCTGCCGCTCAGGATTGAACATCTCTGAAATAATACCGATACTTGTATCCGGCCAGGTCTCGATAATACGTTCATACCGTGACGTTGCGGTCTCGGGTTTCGCTCTTCGGCGCCGGTTTTTCAATGTCCAGAAAACAGGCGAACTCAGCAGAAAATAGTAGCCGGGATGCCGGGCGTTTTTCCAGATGCGCCTTAGCTCGTTGATGCCAAGTGTCATCACCAAGAAAGCCATCGGTATACGGACCGCGGCTGCTAATTTCCCTGTCGGTGTTTCCACGAAGTATGCGTCCACTAAAAGTAGAGCAAATATTAAATTGACAAGGATTGCCATTACCAGGTGGCGCGCAAATTCTCTTATGTTATTTTTGCTTAAGGTCATCGCATTTTCTCCGTAAAAAACCTGATTCGCAGATTCCTTTCTAAAACACTTACACCGGCCGAAAACGCAGAGACGAAAGTCTGCATATCTCAACCGAACATATCCTTTTATCGGTACATCGACAAAAAGACCCGTTTCAGCACAGAAAATCCGCCTATAAAAACGAAAAAAACCGATAAGAAATCCCAAAAAAGGCATTCTGGACAACTTTTGGCCTGTCGTGAGACATAAGATTGGCTTTGAATTGGCTTTGTTTTTCCGGGCTCCGAGAGAGAGCATATTTTCGTAAGTCATATTATTATAGATGGTTATGTTCATTTGAGATTTTGGAAATTGGCTTTGTTTTTTCAAATTCCTTTTACTAATCTTTACGCTGTCCGCTGAACGCAGTCCTTGGGACTCCTTACGGAGAACACTGAACGCTAATAAACTGGCTTTGTTCAGTCCGGCAATTCATTAGCCGACAACGCAGTCCTGACGGATTGGCTTTGTTTTTTCGTGCCCCGCAGGGCGGTTTATTGCCATAACTTCCTTTCAAATAGCTCTTTGCGCCAATTTTA
>JBARRE010000683.1:0-13648 GCA_049644065.1 Sedimentisphaerales bacterium
GAAGTGACCCGCATGGCCTATGTGCACAAAGTCTGGGCCGTCATCGGCGGAATCGACGGGCCATCGACACATCTGGCTGAGCAAGTTGTTGCGAAGGCCCGTTTGGCCTTGCTTAGTTCCGCAAGCACGGATAAGACAGTGAACCTTGCCAATGTGCCATGGATGTTTTCGTGCCTGCCGGGAGATCACCTGTTGGCGCCGGTTTTAGCACAGGCGATTGCGTCAGAAGTTGGGAATAAATCCTTTCTCATTGTATCGGCCGTGGACCATGATTCCCACCTTTTCACTGTCGAACTCACCAGGTCTTTTATCCAACACAAATTGGTGCCGTCTTACCACTTTAAATTTAAGCCCGGGCAAAAAAATATCGATGGACTTGTAGAGAAAATCGTGCATGCCAAGGCACACACACTGGTTCTAATTGCCGCATCCCGGCAGAGCGCTCAAATAATCTCTGCTGTCCGGCAGAAAGGATTCAAGGGCCATATTTTCGGCGGTCCATGTATGGGGCGGCGAAGTTTTCTTAAACAAGCAGCTAACTCGGCCGAGGGAGTGGTCTTTCCATTGCTTTACACGCACAGCAAAGGATCAGATAGTTTTGATAAAAAATTCACTGCCCGATTTGGGAAACAACCAGATTATCTCGCTGCACATACCTACGATGCCGTAAACCTTCTGATTGCTGCGATACGCAAAGCCGGGCTCAACCGCCCGCGTATACACGATGAAGTGAGGTCACTTTCTCCCTGGCAGGGGGTTACAGGAAAAATACAGTGGGACCCACTCGGAAGTAATTCAAGATTAGTCAAACTTGGCACGGTGCTAAATGGCCGTGTGCAAGCGCTTTCACAGGAGAAATCCTCTTACTCAATCGGATCCGGACTTTGAGCTGCCTTCTGTCAGTATTATAAGTTGATTCACTGCAACATTTTCAAACACATCGGTTTCGCCGCCGATCCAACTGACCTCGATGCGGTTGATCTTTTGGCGGTTGCCCAGTCCGAAGTGAAGACGCATTCCGTAATGGCCTTGATACCCGCGACCGCTGTGGACTTCGTCTAAAAAAGTCAAATCACCTGCTGTCACTTTGACATGTGCCCCTATCCCGTCCCGGTTGGTTTTCACACCTTTTAGGCGAATTTGAATCCAGTGATTATTATTGGCCGAATCATTGCGGAGGATCGTGGGTTCCCGCCGGGAGTTCAGAATTACTGCATCGATATCCCCGTCGTTATCCAAATCATCGAAGCCGGCCCCACGGCTGCTGAGTTTTACCGCCAGACCGTCTCCGCACTTGTCCGAGATGTTAACGAACTTTTCCCGGTCGGTATTTTCAAGGAGAATATTTTGCACGTGGTAGGATGTAACATTATCGAAAAACTCAATGTTATCGTGCAAGTGACCGCAGGCAATGAAGATATCACGGTCCCCATCGTTATCGAAATCGACCAGACCGTTGCCCCAGGTAACGTGTGGAAGCGTTCCATCTCCGGCTCCGGTAATTCGCGTGACATCTTCGAAGGAACCGCCGCCCAGGTTCCTGTAGAGCGTAGCGAGATCCCGCTGATAGGAAGTTACATGAAAATCCAGCAGGCAGTCGTTATTATAATCGCCGCAATCGATGCCCATGGTTCCCTGAGCGGTTCCACTGAGGTCGTATGCTAACCCGGTGAAAAGTCCCACTTCCTCGAACTTCCCGGTGCCGTCGTTTTCAAAGATAAAGTTTCCGGCAACGTCATTGCCAACGTAGATATCAGTATCGCCGTCGTTGTCGTAGTCGGCGCAAACCATTCCCATGCCGGTTCCTTTATGTGCTGCGATTCCGGATTCTTCGCTGATATCGGTAAATGTGCCGTCACCATTGTTTCTGTACAGAGTATCGGGTGTCGGGTAGTAGTTCATGGGGCCAACATATGCCGGATAGCCGTTGAAACGGACTATCTGATGGTTTTCATAAGTGAAGTTGACATAATTGGCGACATAAAGGTCGAGGTCGCCATCTTTATCAATGTCCAGAAAGCATGCCCCAGCTCCTACCTGGTGGCCGTTAGATACGTTTGCTTTTTCTGTTACGTCGGTAAATGTTCCGTCACCGTTGTTGCTGTATAAAACATTTGGGCCGTAATTATTCAGGTAAATATCAGGATCCCCATCATTGTCATAATCACCGACCGCGACGCCTAAACCATATCCAAGGTCGCCCGCACCGGCCTTTTCTGTAACGTCGGTGAATTTCCAGCCGCCGTCGTTGCGATAAAGCGCGTTTTGTGGTGGCACCTTTACGGTGGTTCCGTGAAGCGGCGCACCGTTTAAGAAATAAATGTCAATATCCCCATCCTCGTCGTAGTCGAAGAGCGCCAAACCGGCACTGACTGTTTCAACGATATAGCGTTTGCCGGAACTGCCATCGGTGTGAACGAAAGAAATGCCCGTCTGTTTCGTTACATCTCGAAGCTGGATAGAGGCCGAAACACAGTCTGTGAGCAAAAAACAAAAGCACGCTAATCCCAAAGCGGCAGGGTTTCGTAAAAAACATTTGCTCTCGCAACCAGGAGCTGAAATTATCATATCATTTTTTCTCCTGAATCAGTAGTTGAGTTCTCCGGTACTGCGTATTGTCCGGATCCAGCTCTATGGCTCGTCCAATGGCCGCAAGCGCACCTGCGCGGTCTCCGTTCTTGTCACAGGCGGCGGCAAGGATGAAATAATGCATCGCGCTCGGTTCCAGCTCTACGGCCTTGGAGGCAAGTGTCTTTGCATCGGGCAAGTTGCGATTGAGCTGCAAATATAGCTGGGCGAGTGCACGATATCCGTCAGACCGCTTTGGGGCAACTTCGATTACTTTCTTGTAGGCTTTCTCGGCGTCATCGAACCGGTTCAACTGGGCGTTGATATTTCCTATGAAGAAGTAACTGATCCCATTTTCCGGATCAATCTGCGTGAGCTGCTCATACAGTTTAAGAGCATCCGGGAGTTTGCGATTCTTCAGATATAGCGCCGACAAGTGAAACCTGCACTCGATATTGTTCGGGTCGAGGATGGCCGCTTTTTGCCAAAGCTGCTCCGCTTTGTCCGGGTATCCATGTTCGTGGTAGACTCGGCCAATATCTGTATGAGTGTGCGCCACGCTCCTGCGCGCCACCATCAGCGGCTCCAACACCTGTCTCCAATGCCTACCGGCCTTTTGATCTTCGGCTTCGAACTGCTTGAACTTCTGCTGGGACTTTTTGCTTTCGTCCTTTAATCCGAGCCTTGCGCACGCAGTGGCAAGTCCGTAGTATGCCTTCGTATAGTCCGGTTTGATTCGAATTGCCGCTTCGAAATTTTCTTTTGCTTTTTGGTACTCCTTCAACTGCAGGTATGTCTCTCCGAGCAGGCTATAATTCTGACTGGCTCCGGGAAAAATTTCGATGTCCTTCTGCAGTTCCGAAACGGCATCTTCTAACTTACCAAGGAACACATGGGCTTTGGCTATCCGAAAGTGAATTCCGGGCGTCCCGGGATCAATCTCAAGCGCCTTGTGGAACAGCATTAATGCCTTATCGTATTGTCCTTTGAGCAGAGCAATCCGGCCCAAATGGTCACAGGCATCAGCACGAAGGGGCTGGAGTTTCAAAGATTTTTCCAGGTACTCTTCGGCCTCAACTACATTGCCTTGCTCAAAATATGCCATCCCGACCAAGAAAGCCGCATTTGTATCATCAGGGAAAGCCGTCAAAAGACTGCGTGCGACGTCGAGCTGCTCTTGTCGTAAGGCCCGGTCCTGCTCCTCCGCAGTAAGGTTTGGTTCGGCCGAAAGGACCGCCTGATCGGATTTTTTTGGGGTGACAGAAGCTGCTTTTGTTTGTGGCAGTTGCTTGCCGTTTTGAGACGTACGGGCGGTTCCCAAAAGCGATATAGTGATAACAACTGCAATGATTGCTACGCACAAGATTATTCCGAGCAGTAGCAAACCCACCTTTCGAGTTGGTTTAACATGAGGCCTGCGACGAGAACTCGGCTTCTTTTTTCCCGATTTTTTTGAGGCCCTGTGCTTAGTCATCGCTCTGTAGCTCCGGGACGTATCGGCGAGCTGGTACTTGATTCCGTTACGGTCACAAGCTGATCGGCGCGGATATTTTCTATGATGTCAACTCCACCGCCGATCCAGCGAACCTCGATGCGGTCCACCTTGTCACGATTGCCCAGTCCGAAGTGAAGCCGCATGCCGTAATGGCTTTGGTACCCGCGCCCGCTGTGAACTTCGTCTATAAGAGTCAGATCACCCGACACCACTTTGACGCGCGCGCCTATCCCGTCCCGGTTGGTCTTTACGCCCTTCAAACGAACTTGCAGCCAATGCCCTTTAGAAGGTGAATCATTTCTCAAAATAGTAGGTTCCCGGCGGGAATTTAATATTACAACATCCACATCGCCGTCATTATCCAAATCGTCAAAGCCGGCAGCCCGGCTGCGCAATTTCACCTTCATGCCGTCACCGCCTTGATCCGATACGTCGACGAATTTTCCGTCCCCGTTATTCATCAGGAGCGTATTTTGCACAAAAGAGGTGGTGGTATTATTGTAAAGTTCAATATTGTCCTGCAAGTGACCACAGGCAACGAAGATGTCGCGGTCACCGTCATTATCGAAGTCGACCAAGCTGTTGCCCCATGTGACATATTCCAGGGTTCCTGTGCCGGCACCGGTTATCATCGTCACGTCTTCAAACATACTGTTGCCCAAATTCCTGTAGAGCGCGGTCAATTCCTCGGCGTAGGATGTTTGGTAGAAGTCGAGCCGGCCGTCATTGTCATAGTCTCCGCAATCTATGCCCATGCTTCCTTGATCGTCGCCGTGCAGGTCATAGGCGAGCCCGCTGATTAGGCCTATTTCCTCAAACTTGCCCGTCCCATCGTTCTCGAACAGGAAATTTGCATAAACGTCGTTGGCGATATAAACATCTGTGTCGCCGTCGTTATCATAATCGGCGCAGACTCCACCCATTCCCCATCCTTTGTGCTCAGCTACTCCGGAGTCGATGCTGACGTCCGTGAATGTCCCGTCCCCGTTGTTGCGAAAAAGGTTGTTCGGCATCGGAGGAAAATCCATCGGCCCCGCGTATTTTGGGATTCCCTTTGAAGTTCGAATCATATGATTCTCGTATGTAAAATCAAGATAGTTGGCAACGAACAAGTCGAGATCGCCGTCCTTGTCCATATCGAGGAAATGCGCGGCTGCCCCCACCTTGTGGCCGTTGGCTACGCCCGCCTGTGATGTCACGTTAGTAAAAGTTCCGTCGCCGTTATTACGGTACAGGACATTCGGGCCGTAGTTGTTCACATAGATGTCGAGGTCGCCGTCATTATCGTAATCACCCGCGGCTACACCGAGCCCGAATCCGGTATCTCCTACGCCGGCCCGGTCTGTGACGTTGGTAAATCTCCAGCCTCCATCGTTACGGTAAAGCTCATTTTTTGGCGCCTTGTCGAACTTTGTTCCCTTAAGAGGGGCGCCATTGAGAAAATAGATATCTACATCGCCGTCTCCATCATAATCAAAAAGCGCTAATCCCGAGCATACGGATTCGACGATGTATCGTTGACCACTGCTGCCGTCAGTGTGTATGAAGGTAATTCCCGTTTCTTTGGTGACATCGCTGAAAACAATGGCTCCATCGGCATGTGCGCAGGCGGAGATACACAACAACATGAGCACGACGACAATAAGCCGTCCGATACTCAATCCAAAGACTCGACCACCCGTAAGGATCATTACGTTAATTCCTTTGTTGAATTTGTTTATACAAAAGCGGATATTGTTGATTGCCCGGATCTAACTCAATGGCCCGTTTAATAGCGGGAAGCGCGTTAGTAGTATCTCCGTTTGTGTAACAAGCCCAGCTAAATACAAAGTAGTTGGTCGCAACTGCCTCCAATGCTACGGCTTTTTCCGCGAGTTGCCGGGCTTGCGGTAATTTTTGCCCTGTTTTCAGATATAGCCGGGCAAGCTCGCGATACCCATCAGATTTTTGTGGCGCCAGCGTAATCAGTTTTTTGAAGGCTTCTTCTGAATCGTCGAACTGTTTTAAATGGGCGGATAAAATCCCAATCACAAGGTAAGAAACAGGATACTCCGGCTGGATTTCACTAATCTTTTTATACATCTGAAGTGCTTTCGAAGGCTGGCTGCTTACCTGATATAGGGTTGCCAGCTCCAGAAAGCAAACGATGTTTTCCGGATCAAGCCCTGCGGCTTGTTTCAACAGTTCTTCGGCCTTAATCAACTTTCCATTTTCCCGGTAAATCCGCCCTACATTGATATATGTTATGGCGGCACTTTTTTGTGTCTCAACGAAGTCATCATACTGGATCTTGCGGCCCTTGAGGTCTTTACGCTCTTCAGTTTTTAACTTTTTGAAGTTCTCCGAATACTCCTTCGCTTTATCACGATTGCCAAGTTTGGCACAAACAGAAGCAAGGCCATAATATGCGTTCGTATATCCCGGATTGATCTTAATTGCCGTCTCGTAATTTTCCTTTGCCTTTTCGTATTCTGTCTGCTGCAGATATGCCTGGCCACGTAAAAAGTAAGCAAAACCGGAGTTTGGTGAAATTTGAATTTCCTTTTCAAGTGCCTCGATTGCTTCTTTTGGCCGGCCTGACATCATAAGCGCGTGACCAATATTACTATACACATCGGGAAGTTGTGGTTGTATCTCCAGGGCTTTTCGAAATTGTGCGACCGCATCGTCAAACTTACCCTTTTTCATGTATAACAAGGCCATACTTCTGTATACGTCGGCCTGCTTCGGATTTATCTCCAAAGCTTTATTCCAATATTCCAGTGCCTTAATAACATTGCCGTGCCTATAGCATAAGTTGCCCATTATTACGAGAGAGTCATCACGGCCTTGAAAATCTCTCATTAATTGTTCAGTAAGTTCCAGTTCCTCATTCTTCAGAGCAACAACCTCTTGTTTTGTGCTAACCGGCTCTCTGACAGGCAGCTGCACCGGGTCTTCTGTATGATCTGAGGATTCCTCTACTCTCCATGGTTGTCCGTTTGAGCGAGGTAGAAATCTTACAGAAAAAACGCCGGCTATGGCGGCACATATGATCATTAAAATGACTAATGCCCGGACGGCATTTCTTCGAGTTGACAAGAAAGACGGTTGTGAATTACCGGAAATTCTTGTTTTACATTGACCAGTTTTCTTATCCTTACTCATCGCAGACTATCCACGCCCTTGACCTTCAATAAGAGTTATAACCTGGTTTGAGGCAACGTTCTCGAAAACATCGATCTGGCCGCCTATCCAACGGACCTCGATGCGGTCTACTTTGTCACGATTGCCCAGCCCAAAGTGAAGACGCGTGCCGTAATGGCTTTGGTACCCGCGCCCGCTGTGAACTTCGTCTATAAGAGTCAAGTTGCCTGATACCACTTTGACACGTGCACCTATTCCATCCCGATTGGTCTTTACGCCCCGCAAACGAACTTGCAGCCAATGTCCCTTTGACGGCGAGTCGTTTCTCAAAATAGTAGGTTCCCGGCGTGAATTTAGGATTACTACATCCACATCGCCGTCGTTGTCCAAATCGTCGAAACCCGCACTCCGGCTGCTCAGCTTTATCATCATGCCGTCGCCGCTTTGGTCCGAAACATCTATGAATTTTCCATCACCGGTGTTCATCAGGAGTATGTTTCTCGCTGGATATGTAGTGGTATCGTCATATTTTTCGACATTATCTTGAAGGTGACCACACGCGACGAAAATGTCTCGAATCCCATTATTATCAAAATCGACGAAGCTGTTGCCCCACGTCACATGGGGAAGGGTTCCTGCTCCCGAGCCCGTCACCAGCGTCACGTCCTCGAACATGCCGCTGCCCAGATTCCTGTAGAGCGTGGCAAGTTGTCCCTGGTAAGAAGTCACATAGAAATCCAGCAGTCCATCGTTGTCGTAATCGCCGCAGTCGACTCCCATGCTTCCCTGCTCGTCGCCGTGGAGGTCATAAGCGGTTGCGGTCATGAGTCCGACTTCTTCGAACTTGCCCGTGCCGTCATTTTCGAAAAGGAAATTCTCTCCCACGTCGTTTCCGATAAATATATCCGTATCGCCGTCGTTATCGTAGTCGCCGCACACAATTCCCATTCCCCATCCGGCGTGATTCCCTATGCCGGATGATTTACTTACATCGGTAAACGTACCGTCGCCGTTGTTGCGATATAGAAAATCGGGCAGGGGAGGATAAAAGCGGGGATTTGCATATACGGGAAATCCCTTGGTTGTAAGCGTGACATGTTTTTCATAAGAAAATTCAAGATAGATGGAAACGTAGAGGTCCAAATCGCCATCCTTATCCATGTCGAGAAAGCAAGTCCCTGCCCCCACACGAGACCCGTTGTCCACACCCGCTTTCTCCGTGACGTCTGTAAAGGTGCCGTCGCCGTTATTGCTGTACAGAACATTCGGGCCGTAATTATTGAGATAAATATCCGGATCGCCGTCATTGTCGTAATCACCGGCCGTTACGCCCAGGCCGTAACCACGGTCTCCAACGCCAGCTTTTTCCGTCACATCGGTAAACTTCCAGTTACCCTCATTGCGATAGAGTGCATTTTTCGGGGCGACGTCAGTTTCCGTTCCTTTGAGCGGCGCGCCATTAAGAAAATAGATGTCGATGTCCCCGTCGCCGTCATAGTCAAAAAGCGCCAATCCCGCACTTACCGTCTCCATTACGTAGTGCAGGCCGGAGCCGCCATCTGTGTGGATGAAAGTTATACCTGTTTGGCTTGTAACGTCACGAAGCAGTATGGGACTATCGGCCAACGCATCGATAGATGGATGCAATAATAGGATCGCGGCCACAAACCAATACCCGATATTCCTCCAACGGTCCTGGCCTTCTGAGGTACTAATCGTATTAATTCTTGCTCTTAATATGCTCATACACATTCCTGTATTTCAAATTAGCCGGCTTCAGTTGTATAGCCCGGACTATTGCCTTGAGTGCGTTTTCTGAGTCACCGTTCATGTCACATGCCCAGCTCAGCACAAAGTAGTTGAGGGCGGTCGGTTCCAACGCCACGGCTTTTTCCGCAAGCTCTCTGGCTTCCGGATATCCCCTGCCCGTTTTCAGGTATAGCTGGGCGAGCTCGCGATAGCCGCCGGAGAATCCCGGCGCCACCTCGATAACTTTGCGGAAAGCCTTTTCTGCTTTGTCCATCTGTTTTAAACGCATCGAAAGAATCCCGATATTCAAATGGCAGAGCGGCTCTTTGGGATTAATTTCACCGATTTTTCTGTACAACGGAATCGCTTCAGTGATGCGATTGCTCTTCAGATACAAAGATGCCAGCTTTTCAAGGCATAGAATATTATTCGGATCAAGTGTTATTGCCCTTTTTAGTAATTCTTCGGCTTTTTGAAAATTCTCTCCGGCTTGATACATTTGTCCGGCGAGCAGGTAAGTTTCAGCCGCGCCTTTTTGCATATCAATAAGATCGTCAACGATCTCATTGCGGTCCTTCAGAATCTTCATGTCCTCGGCCTTGAGTTTTTTAAATACAGTCATGTACTCCTTAGCCTTCTCTTGTTGCTTCAATCTCGCGGACAGGGTAAAAAGACCGTAGTAAGCATTAGCATAATTGGGCTGAATTTCTATTGCCTTCTCATAATTATTTCCGGCTTTTTCATACTCTTTCTGCCGTAGATATAACTGTCCGAGCAGAAAATAACTAAAGCTGGAACGGGGAGAAATTTTGATGTCCTTCTCTAATTCTCCGATTGCTTCATTTTGTTTGTTCTGCCCCATTAAAGCCAGGGCAATATTATTATGCACACCGGGGATATTGGGATCGATTTCAAGTGCCTTTTGCCAATATCCGATTGCCTGTTCATACTGTTCCTTGTTCATGAAAAACCACCCTACGCTTTTATAAATGTCGGGCCGTTCCGGATCCTGTTCTAATACCTTATTGAAGTATTCCAGCGCCTTTGTAGCATCACCATAGCGTTCCCATAAATTGCCCATTAACATGATCGGATTTATGCTGTTGGGGAAGTCTTGTATGAGCCTTTCGGCCAGTTCCAGTTCCTCCTTTTTCAGCACGGCAACTTCTTGCTCCGGAGTAAGTTCAGAACGGGCCGGTGCCGTCAGCTCTTTCGAATTCGAGGCTGTCACTGTTGTTTGCAGTTTTGTATCGGTCTGCGAGAGAGCTGTCGCCTGGAAGCAATAGCAATTAAAAGCATATATGATGAATCCTGCCGTTAATAACGACAGAGTTTTCTTTAAAGCATTCGAAGTGGGCTGTTGTGAATATCCGAAATTGCCTGTTTCCCGCCCCTCAGTTATCGTATGCCTTTTCACACAAATAGCCTCGATCAGAGTGTTCATATATGGCGAATAATGCTCTATATCGACCTGTTCTCTTCCAATCATAAAATATAAGCAACTCTTATGCAAGATACCTCCAACCACAGATATTCTCGGACCAATAGTGCTGATTCGGCATGAATCCTATTTTGTGTTTGGATTACCTACCCGCCGGGTATTGAATCGCCTCCGATACTCTCGCCGCTTTTCATCATCGGGATATTTTTCATTCGCCCCATAGGGATACGTGCTCATGGAATGAAAGGGGAGTGGTTCTACGGTGTCGGGATATGCCGAGTAAAGGTCCATGTCTTTACAGAAGCTGTCGGTTTTGAGGATGAACGAACGGCGGAATCCCTCCGGCGTCGGGCTGAAATCGCCTGCCGAAAAGCGAAGTGTAACCTCTTCTCCCCGCCCCATTATGACGTAACAATCGTCCGCCTCATCCAGAAGCTCTGTCACCTCACCATAACGGGTATAATCGCCCTCCATAATTTTCCAGGCAACGGCGCCGCTGACACTATCGTAATCGTAAAGATTCGGATGTCGCCCATCGGGAGAATATTCCTGCGGATAACCCAGGAAATGAAGGTCAGCACTTTTCACCGGCAATTCCTGGATTCTGAGCCCCGCGTTCTCAAGGACAGGAGCGACGAATATCTGGTCCCAGTACAGTTCCATATTGCTGGAGATGCGAATTCGTTGGTCGCTTGGCAGCAGCTTTCCCGTCACATCGAGAGTCATCATGTGCCGGATACCAGCAGGGTATCCCACCTCGTTATAAAGCTCCACCCATTGGCCATCGCGAAAGACATGTATACTCGGAGCGCGGCAGCGCAATCCTGCCTGACTTGCAGCATAATTAGTTGAAGAGTAGGGGTACTCGACCCACCCGTACAGAAACAGAACCAGTCGCGATTGAGGCGATACTGCCTGGAGCCTGTCACCGAAGTCAAGCTCTACGAAATGATCTTCGGCCAGTCCTATGAAGCGTGGATCCGGTGCAGTTGCTCCGGCATAACGCCGGTCAACCAGACGTATTTTATCAGTGACATCGGTACCGCTATCATCTACGGCACGTATCGGTTCAATCGGATTTTTGAAGCAAAAAAGCTCAAAAGGAACAGGCGGGATACTAATCGCCATCATCTCATGGGGATAAACTTGCGTTTCCGCCGGATGGTCGACTGCGATTAATTTGGCCTGGTCGAAATAAACAACTTCCTCGATGGGTTCCAGCACCTGAAAGATGTACTCGCCGTCACGCGGCTTGATATTCGGAATAGGCAAATACTCCGTTGGATCAGGTTTGGCGTATTCGTCCGGCGCTACGAGATAACCCATGCCTCCCATACCTCCGAAATCGGATACGAACTCAAAATGTGTGCCGTCCCATACAAAGAGATGCGGGCATGAAGAAACCTTACGCTGTAACTCGGTTATCGTTATCACCTGATCCGCGGGCAGCTCCAGCTCCGCCTGAAGAACGGCATCGGGCCACATTATACGCAACCAATCGACCTTGGAGTATTGCCCTAAGCCGGCATGAATCCGGTACGGGGGCACGGCCACCTGTCCCGAGGACGTCCCCACTACATATTGCTGGAAAACAGATCCGGTCTTGATCTCTACGCGAGCGCCGATGGCTGAATTATTTGAGCGGGTTTTCTTATCCTGCTCGCGGGTACCACGAAGGTCAATTTCAATCCAATGGCCGCCCGGTGTTACGTTTTCCACGAGGAAGGGTTTCTCGCCTGTTGGGGCCAGAAGAACATCGCAATTCCCATTACCGGTAAAATCCGCCGCCACACAACTGGCGTTGCTCGGGTAATTAATGGCGGAGAACATATTGCCGGGATCTATCTCCAGTGCGTTGATGAAACGGTCCTTTGGCCAATCGTTTATGAGAAGTGCCGGGCCCCGGCTACCGTTGCGCCTGAAAGAGTCGGCAATAACAATATCCAAATCGCCGTCATTATCCATATCCGCAAACTGTCCGCCGGTCCCACCGAGCCGGCCACAGCCTTCGGAAAAATCCGGGTGGCGTTTAAAAGAGAAACCACCCTGATTCATAAAGAGCTGTATTCCATCATTGGTAAAAATCAGAAGGTCACGGTCGCCATCCTTGTCGGGATCCCCGGAAGTGGCACTAAGAACGCCTTGGACCTTAAGGCCTGTTGTTTCGGCGTCAAGCACGTGATATTTCAATGCACGATCGTTCACCCAGCCAATCGTTCCCCCATGTGCTGGAAATATTACTAAATCCAAATCTCGGTCATTATCAAAATCATCGTAAACTGACGCAGTTACAGGTGTATTCTCAAGCGTAAGGCCAAGTTTTTCGGCAATGTCGGTAAAAGAACCATCCCTGTTGTTGTTATATAGACTACTGGCTGAAGGATCGAGCGCCCCTTTAGATGGAACCGTTCCTCGTGCTAAGCGAAACGCCAGAAAATCCACATCACCGTCACTATCGGCATCAAGAATCCTCGCAAAGTGAGTCATGGATTGTCCGCCGGCAATCGCTTCGTTCAGATCCGGTCTGAAATTCGCCTTCCCATCGTTTTTAAAATAAATGTCCGGACCCGCACGGCCAAGCCAAAGATCAAGATCCCCGTCATTATCCACATCCCCGAAGCAGGGGCAGATACCCTGCTGTGCCAAAGTTGCTTCGTGAGAAAATACGCCGGCACCATCGTTACGCCATAACCATACGCTTCCATCGGTCCCAAACGCTGTAATACAGAGATCGAGGTCCCCGTCCTCATCTACGTCACCCGCGGCAATTCCCGGAAGTTCTACGCTCCCGCCTGGGAATGTCCATGATGAAGTGGCAGCGCTTAATGGTTTCAACTCAGGGGAAAATAGAATCCGTTTCTGTGGAAACGTCGCCGCAGACGACAAAGGCAGATTGTCCGCACCGAGCGCCATATAATATTTTCCCACTGTCCCATACGCCTTGAGAACCGTAAAAGTCCCGCCGGTAAGTTCTGTGTCTTTGAGCTCTTTGAAACGTGTAAAAAGAACCTTTGCCTTATCGCGTTCGCGCGTGCGCTGGTATTGGATGGCAAGCCGATATACAGCGGAAATAAAACCCGGGTCGAGGGCAACGACTTTTTCAAGCATTTCCGTGCCTTCTTCCGCAGAGTCAAGATTAATGAGAACCTCGGCGTATTTATACAGCACATAGGGATCTTTGCTGTCGCCTTCATACACTTTCCGAATGCATTCGAGTGCCTTTTTTGTTTCCCCGAGGTGCTGATAATATAAGCCGAGACAAAATCGAG
>JBARRE010000684.1:0-19950 GCA_049644065.1 Sedimentisphaerales bacterium
CTGACAGAGTGAGAATGGAAGCAAGACAGAAAAGACTTAAAGAATTCGCAATGGTAAACATTATACTTGAATAGCCTTCTCATGGAAGAACACGAAGAACCACGAAGAAATAGTCAATTGAAATGGCCACAGAGCACACCGAGAACTCAGAGAAATAATCAATAGTAAGCATGTCCTGAGCAAAGTCGAATGGATCATAAATAGTAAATGGCAAAGTCATTTGCATTCTGGCCGTTGGCTAATGGTATTTCTTTCATTATAATCTCTTACCACCGCTCATTACCGGCGATAAATGAAATAAAAAAACCTGTCTTCTAAATGCTCGTAGTCCTTTTGACTAATCAAAAGGACTACGAGCTTTACAATGAAGAATGTAGAAAATATGGAATTTATAGCTGATCCTCAATTCATCGGCTCATCTTCCAGTGAATCAAGGCCCATAATGGCATCGTGCATAAACACCCGTCTTCCGCTCGGCGTGTCGTGGGCCGCATACGTCATTTTTCGCTCCGGATCGTAGTAGGCATACCAGCTATAGCCGGACAACCATTCGTAATCTTCGTCATCGACCTTTGCATTCTGGCCGTTGCCTAATGGTATTTCTTTCATTATAAGCTCTTACCTGCGCTCATTGCCGACGATAAATGAAATAATAACCAATCCTGCATTCCCTTAATCCCTTTTGGAAGTGGTCATGTTAAACAAGTTAATTCAGTTCAACACTCTGCCTCTGAAGCATTTCTTCAACATCTGAATCAATCAAAATAGAAACTTCAGAAAAATCTTTCTTTAATTGTTGCTCGTTTCTTCCAGAATCTAAATTTACAAGTAAATGTGAGAGTAAAACAATTCGCAAATCGTTACGTGAAAGCTTTCTTTTGACTTCCCAAAATCTTTCTATCTGTGAAATTGATAGTTCTTTTGCTGATTGATAAGCGTAATCTATAGACTTATATTCTCTTACAACTTTCGCTGCTTTCCGACACACAAGAATAATATCAATATCAATAGGTTCTTTGGCCTGTTGCTTTGGTGAGGAAACTGACATTTCCGCTTTCACTGGATGTGCAAACATAAAAGAAAAACCGGCTGATTTAACCGCATGTGCTACGGAAGACCACCCTTCTTCTCTTGAGTGGTGGTAAGAGAATGCAAGAATTCCATCATCTTTTAGAACTCTATGACATTCCATTAAAACACTTGCCAGCTTATCAGCGAAGTTATTAGCGTCTGCATCCTGTACTTCCCTTTCATTTCTAGTGGTAACTGTCTTCGATCTTATGTTGCCTAAGAGGGGAAGTTGCCAAGCATAGAAGAAGTCAGCAAGTTCAGAATAATGAACATTGTCAAAGAACGGAGGGTCAGTAATCACTATGTCAACTGACTTATCTTCTAAATCGGTGTTAGAAGAATCCCCGCAAGAGAGATATACAGACTTAGTTTTCATTTCTTTAGCTGACTTCGCAATATGTAGCTTTGAAGAAATCGGGTCATTACATCCATAGTACTTGGAACCGGTAATTTTTAATTGACCAATTTTTGGCTTCACTTCAAAAGGTCTCTGTTTATATTCCAAAGCCCGAAGCAGACGTGATTTGAACAGCGTAGAAAATGAACCAGAACTATAAGGAGTTCCCCAAACATTTGCTTCCAGGGGTTGCCGTTCAGGCTTAAGAATATGGTGGGAAAACATGTGCCTAACTGCACCAGTTCCTTCTCCTTTGAAGGTACAAAACATGTTGTTGAATTCAAGTGTTCCGGAAAACAATATACCAAGTATAAACCTAAGTTCAGGATCTACGATTTCCCGTATTGCTTTTCCCAACCAAGATAAAGCTAATAACTGTCTATCATTGAAAAACTGTTCCCATCGGGTATAATAATAATTCAAAGCCTGGTCGGTATTATGACCGGATTTAATCTCAATAGGCTGAATCAATTTAACTTCAGCTTTCAATTGCTGACTCGCAGCAAGATATGACGAAAGGTCTTCTTTTGTTATGCTTCGATATTGCTTTTTACCATTCGGGCATAGAACCATCTTTGCGTACATACGATGAATTGGAGGTTCCCCTTTTGTTCTTACTGCTTGCAATATAGAGAATTCACTATGGCAGGCGGAACATGTAGCTTTTGTTCTCGACGAACATCCAAGTTGTGGATTAAACGATTCCGCGCATAAAGGGCAACGCTCGTTCTCAGAATCATATCTGCAAGAAAAAATCTCATTGCATGATGGGCAAAGGCATTGGGATTTCGGATTGCGTGAAGCGTAAGCGTGTTTTGAAAAAAAATAATTATTGAACAATTCAACAAGTTCACCACAATCAGGGCACGTTACCTGCTTAACCCAAAAGTAATATAGTGTTTCGCTACCATCCACTAGTTGGTAAAGCGATTTAATCTTTTTTCCAACAGTTTTTTCTAAATCATTAAAAGCTAACTGGGCATCTTGCTTCATTACACCGGAAAACGCAGCTCGCACACAGTTGAAAGCAACAGGATTGATATCCCTACCTATGGCAGTACAACCTAACTTGACTGCTTCGCCTATAGTTGTGCCGCTGCCCATAAACGGATCGAAAACAACCAGTCCCTTCAAATCATTCTTACTATAGAATAGATCATGAATCGGTGAATTCGCAGGGTACGCCGAAGCAAGGATAAGGGAACGGAAAACGCTACCTAACCTTTGTGCCCACCATTTATGAAGGTGGTAGGTCGGGCGGTAAATTTCCTTTCGCCAACTTTCAGCTTCTGCAATTGCGCTTATTTCTACAAACGGAAAACCATTTTCAATTGCTTTCTCTCCAGTAGAAGAGAAAGTCAATTCTTTCGTAGTTTCGATATTAGTGAATAGCGACGTATTCATAAAATACCATTAAGCAAGGATGACTGGTTTTTTGGCATCGTTGTTAAGTCTGTACGCAGTAAAGCGATGTTGCTTACCTGCATGGGGATTCTTAACTTTTGTGGCTGATATTTCGTTCTTCTCTAAATCAAACTGATATCCAACAACTATGTGCTTTACTTCTTTTCTGACAATTTCCCCCACTACATTGAAACCAGAAGGCACAGGAAGTGATTCAGGAACTATCAAAGTCCTGGTTCCTATAAGACCATCCACAAGAGCATAGGGTGTAGGTGCAACGTACATCTTGCGATCACGAATCATAATATCTCCGTAACAACCAAATCCTTTTACGCTTTTGTTTTTATGCACATAATCATGATCAGCATTCAGAAAATCCCCATGACAGATTGCTAAATCGATAACGGGGTATTCCTTCCCGGCATCTTCCGTCTTTGGATAACGCCCAAACACATAATAAATGTCACGTCCGTTATGATATCCAGTAGGAACTTGACTATTGCAGTCATAGGTGGATTCCCTACCTGGGTAAGCTAGTCCCTTAATTTCGTATCCTTCAGTATATTTAACTAAGGTGAAATCTGGATATGTGTTACGACCCACTTTATCATAAAAAATATTCATGGATTCAATACGCTCTTGAAACCAATTCTGAAAGTGGAATTCCTTATCTGTTCTACTTACCAGTTTAATAAGCACTCCTTGCTGAATGGCTTCCACACAATTCTTGAAAATATCAAAGATTTTAGTATTACTCATCAATTCTATTTCCTAATTGCGGATTCAGTCACCTGACTCCGTCATTTGTACCTTTTCGTCTAACATAATACTATACAACATTTCCTGTTATAAATTCAGTATAAAAAAATTCAATATTATGGCATGGCTAACTATGTGGCCTTTTCGCTAGCTCTTTCAACTACAACCATTCACAAGCCATATAATATCAAACTTCTGATTATTTACCATGTATTTTCCTGTGGTTTTTCAGTTTGGATGGAAATGTTCTTGCAATCCGAAGGGCTAATAAATATTATTTGTTCGCATGGTTAGAATGAGGTAGTCAAATGCAGATAAAAGAATTTCAAGGTATAATTTCACAAAAATACGAGAAGCGGGACCGGGAAAGAGGTATCCCGGCCACGTTTATGTGGTTTGTCGAAGAGGTGGGGGAGCTTGCCACAGCTTTAGCCGGCGATGACCAGGAAAATAAAGAAGAGGAATTCGCCGATGTCCTTGCCTGGCTCTGTACATTAGCTAATATAAGCGATGTGGACCTGGAAAAGGCCTGCGCTAAGTACACCGGCAAAGGCGTCAAAGGCTACAAACCAAAGTAGTGTGAAAGACCCCACGGAAACCCATTCGACTGCGCTCAGGACAGGCGTGGGGCGGAATCCGATATGCCAACAATTCTGGATTCCCGCCTTCGCGAAAATGACAGGCCAAAGAACAATCATAATAAAGGAGCAGTCACAAATAGTACAGCATGAGATTGCCGCGGCCCTTCGGGCTTCGCAATGACATATTGTGGAGGTTTTCTATTCTTCGTCGGGATGTTGAATTCCCGTATCTCTGCCTGCCGCCGTTAATGCCCGATAGAAGCACCAGCCTAAGCCGCCTATTATTATCAGGAACACGACCGCAAGAATGAGGTAGGAAACGCCGCTTAATTCATGACGAATTGGTACCGCTGCTTCATCAATCTTTGCCCCCTGCGCCAGAGCAATCAGAATGATCGCAATAGATGCGCTTGTATCCATCGCCGAGATTATGCCGGCCCATCTTGCAAACCATGATGCCTGACTCGTGGATGTGTTGTATCTGTCCAGAATATAATTGCTGAGCAGCATTGCAGCAATGCCGCCGATTAACGATAGCCCAATGATGACATTTTTCGCCATCTGTGACATTGGGACCTTAAGCCAGACAATGAGCAAACCTGCGATAATCAACGCGGCGAAGAACGCAATTGTACCCTCTGCTTTGCCCCCGACGACCACGTTCTGCTCCGGCCGCTCCGGGTCCTCGATGTCAGTCCGGCCCTTGGTCAGGCTTAGAATGATAGCTACGATGGGCACTAACGCCACGATTGTCAGCCCGACGCAGTTAGGCAGTATCCAGTCGCCTTCAGGCGTCCTCAGAAATCCTCCGCCGCTGATATCATCGAAAAGCTGCCAGAAGAAAAGCGCGCCGAGGACAACGGGAATCACCATGCGTATCAGATAGTCATACCATCTGCCTAATTTCCAGTCACTTCGGCTGTTTGCGTGCCGGCGTAAAGTCCCAATGCGCCACAGCCAGCCCAGAACGATACATTCCAGCAGGCCCATGAATGCTATACCCCACGTGCCGTTGACAAATCCGTCGATCGCGCCGAGCCAGTTGAATCCCGCCCTGGTTATGTAAATCATCCCGAATAGAAATCCCACTAAGCTCAATGCCGGCAGGACGATGCACCTGCGCCATCCGGTTTTGTCGACAATGCTGGCCAGAATTGATTCGGTCATTGAAAAGGCCGAATCAACTCCTAACGTCACAAGCGCAAAGAAGAAGACAAAGCTGAACCATGCCGAATAAGGCAGTTGCGCCAATGCATACGGGAACGCCACAAAAGCCAGTGAGGGACCCGCTTCGGCTACATTTTCTACCGTAACCGGATTGCCTGCCTGCTGTGTTACAAAAGCCATCCCTCCTAATGTCGCAAACACAGCCAGTCCCGCTACGAAACTTGTTGCAAAATCCGCAATGCTGATAATGGCCGCATTGTTGTTGATGTCGCTTTTTCTGTGAAGAAAGCTGGCGTAGGTAATCATAACACCGTAGGCAAGACTTAATGAAAAGAATACCTGTCCGATTGCATAGCGCCATGTCACCGGCTTGGTAAGCTCGGACCATACCGGATCGAGATAGTACGCGAGGCCCTGCATGCTGCCTTCGAGTGTCAGCCCTCGCACTGCAAGGATCGCGAGCATTAGCCAGGGCAATGGAACTGTGAGCCATACGATTTTGCCGACAAGGCGTACGCCCTTGAAGATACAGAAGTACATTGTCGCCCAGGTGATGGCCAGCGGCAGCACAAGGTTCCATCGGATGGAGCCAAGATAGAAACGGGCATCTTCGATGTCGATTTTGCCCAGATATGTTTCGTTAAAGAAAAGCTTGGCGTTTTCGACGCCTTCTATTCCTTTACCCGCCCAGGGTAGTTCTCCGCCGGTAAAGATCCCAACGATGCTATACCATAAAAAGCTGAAGCAATACGCCAGAATCACAGGGTAATAAGTGATTATTACGAAAGCTAAGATGATCCCCCACCAGCCTACCATCTCGAAATGTTTGTGTCCGCGTTTGAATGCATCTGGCGCCGCTCGCTGCGTGTAATGGCCTATGCTGAACTCAAGGATCATAATGGGGATGCCAATCACAAGCAGGGCAACTATGTATGGAATCAGAAATGCCCCGCCCCCATAGCTGTACAGTTTGTATGGAAATCCCCAGAGATTGCCGAGACCGACTGCCGAGCCAACAGCCGCCAGAATAAAACCGCCACGTGTCCCCCAGCTTTCTCTTCGCTCTTCCAGAAGCTCAGTCATCGTTGTTTTTCTTCCCTTTTTCCTTTTTCACACTGATGCTCTTACGCCCTTTGGCACTCTCGCTTTTTGTTTCTTCCACCTCTGTGGGCTTATCTTTTATTCCGAGCAATTCCAGCGTGTCCCGTTCTATGATATTTCGAATATTACCTCTTGGAACTGTGGGTAAATTCGTATCGGCCAGGAGCATATTAAAGCCGAGCAGTGTTTCTATGCACTGGCCGGCGCTGGCTGACGGGAATCCACTGCCGAACAGTAGTTTATCCATAACTCCCTGCTCGTACGCCGCCACAACTATATTATACGTCTGCCAAATCCTACCAGGGTGTACCGTCAAATCCGCATACACGTTTTTGTGCCTGCCTACCATCGACAACGTTTGCTCGACAAACGGCACGCCCATGTTTCCGATGATTATTTTCAAATTAGCAAATTCTCTTGCAACCTCATCCAGAAGGAACGGCTGGGCATACTCCAGAACGGCATCCGTTCTCGTAGGTTCTATTGCGTTGTGAAAGAATACGGGAAGGCCAAGCTCCTGTGCCGATTCATAAAACCTCATCGCCCGGCTATGAGTAGGATGGAAACCGCAGGCCGAGCAATACAAAACCGCTCCCTTAAGCCCCAATTTATCCGGTATGGATTTTAAATGATTGGTACTAATTTTGTCTGTGCCGGGCTCCACGACTGCAAAGCCGGTCATTTTCTCTTTATGTTTGTTTACATATTGGGCCAATTTCTTATTAACCGTTTCGCTCGGCCCATCCGAGGTCGCCAATACGATGCATACATCGACTGTTTTTGCTGCTGCAAGATGCTCGGATGTTCCAGTATCTTCAGCCGTTAGTTTTATATGTGTATGACAATCAACTATCATAATTTAATACCTTTAGTTGGTATAACTTCTTGTGCCGGTGCAAAGAAGAATCTATCTTTTTATTTTACCTTTAAGCTTTTCTCAATCGGCGTTCATCTGCAACCACCACTAATCAATAATCAATTACTTTGCCCTCGTCAAGAACAAATATTTACCTATTACTAACCTTGTCGATATTCACGTACCGCCCGTCTCATTTGTGACAAATTAGATAATAATTCGTTTATTTCAGCATATTCCGCAGATCTCAATATTCGAAAGTCTAAAATAATTATAAGAAATATTCTCTTGACACAGTGACTCAAGGATTATAACCTTTTGCCGGTGACAATCGATGATAGAAAGATGTAAGTATCTTGAAAGGATTCTTGCCATAAAACACGGATATTCATAATATTTACATTTTATTTTTGAAATTTTTTATACAGTTACGCGTCTTATATGGTAGAATTGCCCGGCCGAAATAGCAGGTATTTGCCGGTGAGCTTGTAAGAGTACTCAAAAGGTTCCGGGTCTTGAATCGTGAGTTTTTAAAATATGGATTGTCCAGCTTGTAAAAATGCGATGATCACGCTTGAGCTCGAAGACGTTGAGATCGATTATTGCACCAACTGCGGCGGCATCTGGCTGGATGCTGGCGAACTCGAACTTCTGCTCAAAGAGCCTGACAAGGCTAAGCACCTGCTCGATTCATTCAGAATCGATTCCGAAAGCGACGAGAAAATAAGGAAATGCCCTATCTGCGACAAAAAAATGCAGAAAATTGTCATCGGTTCTTCCAAACCTGTCCTGCTAATAGATAAGTGCCGCAGAGGTGACGGTCTGTGGTTTGATAAAGGTGAACTGCAGGATATCTTCGACAGGGCCGAGCTGGACAAAGACAATAAAATTCAAAAGTTGTTGAGCGATATATTTGGTTACAATCAAGTTTAGCGAAAGGAGTAAAATTATGCTGACCACTATGTTACCCATCGTTGCCCTTAGTCTGATGACCAAAATTGCAGGGATTGTCGCTATCGTTGCTATTGTTGTGGTGATAATCCTAAAAAAATGCCAATCATAGCACAAAGCTAAAAGGCCTTCGATAAAGGAGAAAACCTATGGGAACACCGATCCTTATAGCGGTCCTCATCCTGGTTGGTATTCCGCTTCTGCTGGTTCTTTTTGTAATTGGCGTCTACAATGCTTTGGTTCGACTTCGTAACCAGGTCGATAATGCCTGGTCACAAATTGATGTCCAGTTGAAGCGCCGGCATGATTTGATTCCCAATCTTGTCGAGACCGCCAAGGGCTATATGAAGCACGAGCGCGGGACTTTTGAAGCGATCACAAAGGCTCGAAGCCAGGCAATGGGAGCGAATACCGTCAACGAAGCCGCGAAAGCCGAAGGCGCTCTCGGCGAAGCGCTCAGCAAATTCATGCTGGTCGTCGAGAATTACCCCGACCTGAAGGCCAATCAGAATTTCCTTGCGGTTCAGGAAGAGCTGACCGGCACCGAGAACAAAATCGCTTTTTCCAGGCAGAGCTACAATGACCAGGTCTTGTTCTTCAACAACAAGATTCAGATGTTCCCTTCGAATATCATTGCGGGGATGTTTGGATTCAGCAAACGCGACTTCTTCGAGATTGAAGTTGCCGCCGAGCGGGAAGTTCCCAAGGTGGATTTTTCTTAGAACTTCGAACAAGACACTAAATGTAATAAGCATTGTATTTGCCTTTGGCCGATTACCTGGATCTGTGCGGATTCCTCAGGCCGAGTAAGGTCTAAGGTATGCACATAGAATCAGGGATTTTGTATAAACAAATTTTCGGCGGAATATTCTCTGATTGACACCGAATTGCCGCTAATGAGTGACGAATTATGTGGGAACTGATACGAGCCAATAAAAGAAACTCCATCTTTCTGATGGTGGTTATGGCGGCAGTACTGCTGCTTCTGGGCTTCGTCATCGGTATGGCTTTCACCAAAAGCCCTGAAGGCGGCTTAATAGGCCTGATGATTGCCACGGCAATCTGGCTGGTTCTGACATTGGTAAGCCTGTCGAGCGGCGATCAAATATTTCTGGCTGCAAGCCGCGCCAAGCCGGTCACACACGAAGTTCATCCACAATTGTTCAATGTCGTTGAAGAAATGAAAATCGCGGCAGGTCTGCCAGCAATGCCCAAAATATACATAATCAACGATCCCGCCCCAAATGCCTTTGCCACCGGCCGAAATCCAAAAAATGCATCTGTCGCAGTGACAGCAGGGCTTTTGGCTCGGCTCAACCGGGACGAGCTTCAGGGCGTTATTGCGCACGAGATAAGCCATATCATCAATCGTGACATTCTCTTTGTAACACTCGCCGGCATCATGCTTGGCTCGATCGTCCTGCTCTCGCAGGTTTTTCTTCGGGGGATGCTCTACGGTTCAATGACGGGATCTCGTCGAAGGTACTCCAGCGGTGGCAAGGGCGGCGGCCAGGCCCAGATTGTTATGCTGGTAATCGCAATTGTTGCCGCTATTGTGGCGCCGATTATGGCATATCTCTTATATTATGCACTTTCAAGGAAACGTGAGTACCTTGCCGACGCCGGGGCTGCCAGATTGACCCGCTATCCGGAAGGCCTTGCCAGCGCTTTGGAGAAAATTGCCGGTGACCCTTCGCCGCAGTTAGCAACCGTGAACAAGGTGACCGCGCCGATGTATATTGTGAATCCCTTCAAGAAAAAAAAGCAGATGAAATTATCCGATCTCACCAGCACGCATCCGCCGATTTCCGAACGGATCAAGATTCTGCGTAAATTGACACATGGTGCTTCTTTCAAGCAGTACTCGGATGCCTTCACGGACGTTACGCATACCAAAACAATTGTTCCTGTCGCTGCTCTGAGCAAAAAAGAAGAAGTTGCTTTGCGCCAAGCCGGCCCCGAGGCCACGAAGAAAGACCGCGCCGAGAAGCAAATGCGACAGGTTGGTGACATTATGAGAAGAGTCAATCAATTCATATTCCTGACCTGCGCCTGCGGGCTAAAGCTGAAAATCCCACCGAATTTCAAAGGCGATAAGGTCAAGTGTCCTCGCTGTCGTAAGAGTCTCGACCTTCCGAATAAATAGAAAGACGTACAGCCGGATGTTTATTACAACACTCTCCTCGGATGGTACTCATAGTCATTTGTGAGTGGTGAGTCGCTAATCTAAGCTGATCGTATCGTCGGCTGACAGCACCAGTACTTCGCACTCTGCCGCCTCGGCAAATGCTTCGGCGTCGGCCCGTCCGCCTACGATCTCGCCCCAATGATATGGAATGGCTCGATTAGGTTTTATGTACTTTGTTGCCTCGGCGGCTTCGGCTGCGTTCATAGTGTACGTACCTCCCACCGGCAACAGCGCAACGTCAATTTCTTTTAGAGACTTCATTTCGTCGGTCAGGTCGGTATCGCCGGCATAATAAATGCGTTTTGAGCCAACCTCGATTACAAAACCGACCCAGTTGTTTGCCTTCGGATGAAATTGTTTGCTGGGATTGTACGCAGCCACACCGCTTACTCGAACACTGCCGAGATCGACTGTCAGTCCGTTCAAAATCATCTCACCGGTTTTTTCCTTTGCAACGACATCAGCCGAGGCGACAAGTTTTGTGTCCGCTCCACTCACTTTGGTAATATCCTCCGGTGAGTAGTGGTCGTAATGACTGTGGCTGACAAAAACCAGCGTAGCATCGTGTGGCGAATCTGTTAATTTCCAAGGGTCGATGTATATGACAGTATTTTCATGACAGATCTTAAAGCTGGCATGACCCAGCCACTGCAGCGTCATACCCATGGCGGCCTCCTTTCTCATTTCGTCTGTTCTTGCACTTTCCGTACCCACCTTATCTTTTTTTACATCCACAAATTTCTAATCCCAAGGCAATAGGTAAGATGAATAGTCTTAAACTTTGCATTTCTATTTACCCTTTAAGGTATTTATGCGACAAATCATATTATGGCCAGATGAAAGGCCATCTTTTGCTAAAAAGGCCGCCGAGTGTGTTGCAACCCGCGGCTCTCAGTGTTGTTTTTTGAGTATCTTCCCTTAGTGGTGTTTCACCTACGAGCCTTTGCACATAAGTTTCCCTCTCGTCTTCGCTCATATAGTTATCTCTGATCTGCTTGAGTTCTCCGCTATCGAGAAAAAATCCGCCGCACGCATAACACTCATCTACATTTACTTCTTTGGCATTCCTGTATTTATGTTCTCGCATTTTAATTCCGCACTTCGGACACTTTAGCGGGCCACGATCGGCATCATTTTCTCGTGGATTTTTCAAAGCTTCTTCAAGGGCCTTGCCAACACCTTCATGACTCTCGTCCAGGTCCTTTAATTCTCCCCAGTCAAACCATATTCCTTTGCATCCATTCTTACAGACATCAACCAATGTCCCTCCAAAGTCTTCTTCCACCATCGACATTCCACAGGCCGGACAAATCATGTTTCATCTCCCGTTCTGGAGTTAATTATACATCATGGATTCTCTCATTTCCAATTGCCACTCTCCAATTTTCAAATAAATAATATCAGAAATCAGCCCAAAGTGGCAAAAAATATTTTGATATGGCAATCCGTAAGGAATGACAGTTGGTAATGAAAAAGGCCCTACCGCCCAGTAGGGCCCGTTTTTCCACAATCCGGATATTCCTGCGGCTTCAGCTCAGCAGGGCGACACTTTGACTGCTTCAGGGCCTTTCTTGCCCTGGGCAACCTCAAACTCTACTTCCTGACCGTCATATAGAGATCGGAATCCCTCCGCAGCAATATTCGAGTGATGGATAAATAAATCCTCGCCGCCATTGTCGGGAACAATAAAACCGAACCCTTTCCTCTCATTGAACCATTTTACTTTACCTTTATCCACAATGTTCTCCTTGGGCCTTTTACATGCCAGCAATGTAACCTCCCTCGTATTCAATCAGGAGTACACTTCGAGGGACATAAGAATACTCCTTGACATGAAAAAATATAATGAAGGAACCAGTAATTGTCAACAAATTACAATTATTTGAAAACATAAAAATATTTGCCATAAACGACTTATGCAGAGGTGTTTAACAAGATGTATAA
Organism: Sedimentisphaerales bacterium; assembly: GCA_049644065.1. Classification (GTDB taxonomy): domain Bacteria; phylum Planctomycetota; class Phycisphaerae; order Sedimentisphaerales; family Anaerobacaceae; genus JAFGPJ01. The sequence goes on from JBARRE010000684.1 coordinate 12,420, forward strand.
TCCGACTAATTCTTTTCAAAGTGACAATAAGAAATACTTAAAGTCAAACAAGCGGAATTTACAGTTTAATTTTGAAGCAATCTGTCATAAAGCAGCAATCAATATATGAACACTGACCGTCAGATTTACCAAAACACGGCATGCATCCCTCTGCCACCTGGATAGCGTGGATGAGTTCGGCCTTTTTGACTTTTCCGGATTTTAACCCGAGCAATTTGGCCTTCATTCGGATTTCAGGCATTCCTATCCGTTTTTCTGCAATTTTTGTTGTGGGCATTCTTTTGACTCCTTTAGATTTCTCGAGTGGTTCTATACACCCGTAAAGGTTTTCCCGAACGACAGTCACAATCAAATTTTTTTCTGCCATCGATTTGCCAAGCTGATTATCCAACGGCTTTAGCAAAGTATCCTGTATAAATATATTTTCGATTATTTATGTGGGTACCCATAAGAAAAGTTTGAATTTCCCATATTTTTTTTGACTTTTATGCACTTTTGGTAATTTTACGTCCCATATTCGACCAGTGCACGTGTTTGATTTAAACTCCACGGTACAAATCCCTCACTCTTGGCAGGAGATAGATTTATAAATGGATATGTACAAATATTATACCCAAAAATGGATTATCGCCCCTTTTCTGTTGCTTATATGCAGTTATATGTTGTGTTTAACCTAAAATTAACGTAATACTAAGTATACTATTATGGTTTCTATTGAGTTAAGTCGTCCGGTAAAAAGATAGATCATGAGTCTGACAACACTTGAAATGAAAGGAATTAGACGATGCTAAAGATAGGTATGATTGGAGCCGGTTTTGTGGCCGGATTTCATGAAAGGGCGTTATATTCGGTCCGCGGCGTCGAATTGACAGGGATCTGTGCCCCTGATGGTGCAGAAGCTCTTGTCAAGCGTGCACGCCAGGATGGCCTGGGCAATACCAAGGTATTCGCGAATGTCGCAGATATTTGTGACGCTGTTGACGTTGTCTGCATTTTTGCTCCGAATTATACTCGCCTCGATATTATGCGCAACATAGCTAAGGCAATCGAGAACGGGTCCAAAATCAAGGGAATCATTTGCGAGAAACCTCTGGCACGGAACCTTCAGGAAGCTGATGTAATGACAAGAATGGCAAAGACGCTCCATGTGCCTACCGCCTACTTCGAAAATCAGCTTCACATGCCCTGTGTGATAGAGGCCCGCAACCAACTTACGGCAGTGGAACAGAGTATGGGTTCTGTGCACCTTTCCAGAAGCGCAGAGGAGCACGGCGGACCACATGAGCCATGGTTCTGGGATCCTACACGGCAGGGGGGTGGCGTGTGCTGTGATATGGGCTGTCACAGTATAGCCGTTGGGATGTATACGCTGACACCCAGCGGTAAACGACCTGACTATCTCACGCCTGTTTCAGTGACTGCGAACATGGCGCTGCTCAAGTGGGGTAAAGAGCCCTGGATTAGCCAGCTTAAAAAAAGAGGTGTGGATTACAAAGCCGCTCCGGCTGAAGATTACTCGAATGTTACAATTGAGTTTAAAGATCCTGAGACTGGGATTCGCAGCATAGCTCAAGCGACTAATTCCTGGATGTACGATGCACCCGGCCTAAGACTGCTTATGGAAGCCTTCGGTCCCGGCTATTCGTATACGGTCAACTCTTTGGAGTCGCCTGTCGGTTTGTTTATTAGTGACGCGGCGGCCACTGCCGTTGCAGACAGCGAACTTGCCCTTGAGAAAGCACAGGCGACGCGAGGTGCTCTGGTCCTTCAGCCGAACGAGCCTGACCTGTATGGTTATGTAGCTGAATGGCGGGATGCCATCTCGGCCTTTGAACAGGGCAAAAGTGCTATGCTCGATTTCCAATATGGCCGGCGTATCACGATGCTCGTGATGGCTGCGTATATGGCACACGAAAAGAAAGCGACAATTGACCTGACGGATTCAGCGGTTTTACAAGCCCTGGAAAGCTACGTCCCCATGATCCAGCAAGGCAAGGGGGCAGAAGTTCTTCGTAGTGCATAAATCCTCCGTAACCGGCCTGTTTGTCGACGTTCAGTTTTTATAATACGTCACAAAGAACCAGAGAACATCAAAGGATTGTAGAGATTTTTATTTCTACCTTTCCCTATATCCATTTGTAGCTTCTGGACCTGCTAAGAAGCTACTGGATTAATGCAATTTTTTCCAGCCTATCTGCGGCGGACCGGAGTTCTAGTAGTGCGGCGTCTCCTATCTGGTTCTGGAGTCTGCAGTTTGTATTTAGAAGGATTTAAACTCAGTGAGTTCAATATTGATTCAAAAGACCTGCCGGCCGGGCTTGATGAATCGATCTTCGCCGGTCGGAGGACAACAAGGCCATCACCGTAATCACGTGCGGCACAGATGACTGTCATAATATCATTTTGCGTACTCGGTTCTACGAGAAGTGGCCTCATACTTTTCGAGATTTTTGACCATATACCTCTGATCGTCATACCGTTTGGATCGAGTTCATAACTCAATATGGCTCCCGACAAACCAAGTACTATCGGATCTTGTACACGTGCCACTTCTGCTTGACCGGATAAAGAATCTGATGTTGCTTTGCTTAGCCCGCCGAATCCAAATGATTCTGCTAAATCCGTTTCTACCCATAAGGTTCCCCCTTTATTAATCCAGTTTCGAAGTATTTTACGGGTTTCAATATCTATATCATTCCGAGGTAATGCAACCCATATTATCTTTTGACCGGCACCGTCAGCCAGGGATTTCGTCAAATCGGCTGTCTTGGTTATCCTTGCGGGCTGAGGTGCACTGATGTTTGGAGTCTGTATCGGTGCCGGAGGCGGCGTGATTGGCGTCGGAGTGGTGGGAATTCCCGGGATAACCTCTAATCCTTCCGCGCCCGGGATATCCCAACCCAGACAGAACAGCCGAAAGTTGAGCCAGAATCGGGCTCCGTCAAATTTCGTTTGGTCAACTGTTTTTACATCGCTTACCCAACCATTTCCATATTGAATAAGGGACCAATATGTATACTTTTCTTCCCGGTAACTTGAGGTTAAAAGGGTGATAACATTCTTGTAACTAAGGTCAATCGCAACTGTGTTTCCTTTTGTAGCAACAACGCGCGAGCAACCTGTCAGGATCGGATGCGGTACAGCGCCTGGCGTGCATTCTTGCGTACCTGCCATTCCCCAACGACCGCCAGTGTACTTAATGCCAAAACGCGATAATACATCATTATTAGCCCACAGGACACCTCCGTCAGCGACCCATTGTCGCAACATAACATCCTCCTCAGAGTTGAACTTGTTGATAGTACAACCATCCGTAATTTGTACTACATGTACTGCTCTTGGATCGGCAACCAAGGCGCGTATTGCAGCGGGTGTGGTAAGGCTCATGATTTTGAGTTCTTTTTCCACTCGTTCGGCCAGGGTGTCAAACTCAGGTGCAAGTGTTCCTTTTCCGGACAGTTGACGCCACTGGGCCCGAGCCTGTTCAATCTGCAATTTTATCGCCGAATCAGGTACCGCTGCGATCAAATCGGATGTTAGGTCGATTGCCTCGTTGAACTGCTTGCTCTCTGCATGTTGTTTGGCCAGTTCGAACACCTCCAAATCTAAGTTGGACATCTTGGGATCCTGGCTGATAAGCTCTTTGGCAGCAGACAATCCCGCCGAGAGATATAGTTGGGCTCCTGTTCGATTCCACCTGCTAAACCGCTTGGAAATGGCCACAGCGTCGCGAACAATAATAATAAGTACATCAAGACCGTTAGGACTATCCGGATAGTCCCGGAGGAAAAGCTGACAACGAGTTAACTTTGCATCGCCTGGATCCATTACCCGAATATACAGGAATAAGTGTTCCTCGGTTTTAGCGGCTGCCGGATCGATTACAAGGGCATTTGAAAGCAATATTTTGGCCTGGTCATTGCGACCTGCATCGCTAAGTGATTTAGCCCGGTTTAACAACTCTGCCGAAAGTATCTGTGCGAACGCCGGCCGTTCTCTGGCCCACCGTTGCAATATTACCACTGCCATGGAAAGTTGCTGGGGGGTGACATTCTCATCGCCCAGCACCCCTGTGATGATTTGGCCGCTAAGTGAAGGGTCCCAACCCAGTATTTCTAATGTTGCCTCTTGGTGAAAATTGTAACGACCTTGCAACGTACCTTGAGAAACGAGTTTTTTGAGCAATTCTCCGGCAAGATGTTTCTTGTCCGCTAAGTTCAGTTCTGCTCTGAGACGTGAGATTTCCAGGCTCCTATTGAGAACATCCGGCGCGTCTGAGGGTATTCGGATGGCGGCGTCGGCTATGTCGGTTTTGGCCTTTTCTATCCATTTCGGATTGGCCTTAAAGACACGGGCAAAAAGTTCCTTCGCTTGCTCCAAAAGAGCCCCTGTACCCATTAAGCCTCCGAGGAGTCCGATTCTGTCCGGTTTGGCCGTGGCGTACTCGTTAACTTTAGCAATCGCAAGTAAATAAGCTGCCTCACCGTTAAGCGGATTTCTGTTGACGTACTGTCCCAACACATCAGAGGTTTCAGTGTATAGCTCCGCCGTCATGAGCTCTTTTGCGCGACGTACCTCGGGTGGACCCATCATCATTAAGAATACAACTGCTGCCGCGGCGATCACGCACACGATACAAGATATTGCAATCACGATTCGGAGCATGTGCTTCTTAGCAGCAGTCCTGGTCAGCTTAATTTCCGCCGCGAAAGGTTCGACCGCTGTCAATGGTAGCCAGTCAGGCATTCCTTCTCGCCAACAGAGCGTAGTCTCAGGCATTTTCCCGGCGCTTAATTGTTCGAGAATCTGATTAGAAGTGTAAGGTCCCGCAGGTTGACCGGCTTCGTCGGGCAGGTACCAAACAGCTTTTTGCTCGTCCATAGCATACCTCTTTTATTGCCATGCTTAATCCTGAGGATTTTGCGATTGAGGATTAACATGTCCGGTGTTCTCAAGTGTCTCAATTTCTTCTCGCATTGCTTGAATCGATTCGTCCTGGGCTTTGGCGTGGTGAATCTTATCGGCATAGAAAGATTGTGTCAACATCTCGCTGTCACTTTTTTTCTCGTAGAGCATTTTCCCTAATTCGAAAAGGATTTGATGTTTGCGTTTCTCATGTTTGCCAATCGACATTTTTAGCGAAACGATTTTTGCTTTCTTTTTGGTCAGACTTACGGCTTTACCGAACATCTTGCCCAAGTTGTCAAATCCTTGTGTTTCTGCTTCGGCTGTGTCAGTCGCAGGATAGGTGTCAGGCAGAACCTCACAAAATGGCTGAACTTCAGATAATGGTCTCCAATCATCCATTCCCTCTTGCCAACACAATGTTGTTTGAGGAATTTGATCTGCGGTCAGCCACTCGGATATCTGGTCTGCACTATAAGGCCCCGCTGGCTGACCTGCTTCATCAGGTATGTACCAAATCATATTATTCATTGCAGCTCCTTTTATATTGGCTCCATTCGCTAAAATCAGAAAAAAGAAGCTTAAAACATACTGATTAATGAAAGCTTCGCGCGGCTGTCATTCGTTGGGAGAACTTTTCAATTTCGATAACCCGCTTAGTCGTACGGGGATGGGTAGAATAGAGATCATTAATGAATCCAAAGAAGCCCGGTATCTCGGCCTCTTGCCTGACAAACGCACCAGTGTCCAATTTTGGAAATAACTTCATGCTTCCACTTGCGAGGCTGGTGAGTGCCTTTTTCGCAAACTCGGCATTACCTACCAACACAAATGCAATACGGTCTGCAGTAAGCTCACATGCCCTTTGGTAAGAAGAACCGACATATGGCAATATCTTTGCGGGCAGCAGAAATAAATTCTTCAAGGATGAGGTATGCCTTGCTGCATGATGAGCAAGCTCATGGGCGAGGATCATCCTAAGCTGGTTTAATTGACCGTCTGCAAGCATTAAATCTACAAGTGACGAATGGAGCAATATATATTTCGACCCAATCATACGAACAGCAAAAGCATTTACTGCTTGTTCGTTAATTATGAAAACATACGGTATCTTCTTAATACCGAGTCTTGCCGATAGCTCGCGCACCATACCGAATATCTCGTTGTGCTGGTATTCTGACACCTTCACAGCATTCCCGAAAACTTTCGCCTTGAAGGACTGCTGAGCTATCCACGATAGTATCAGCACCGCCAAAAGGACAGGAAGAAGGAATAACATGATCATCGCCAGAAACGGCAACCCTACGAGCCATATGAGCACGCTGAATACTGCCGCAATAAAAAAATACACCTTCTCCTTAGGATGGCGGTACTGACCAACGCTGATCTTACCCTTGTATGGCACCATATTTCCCTGTTGCATTGTACCTTGTGAAAACCCTGCGGGTAGTGGCGGAATAGTCGGTTTTTTACCAGCAATGAATGTCTCCGGAATTGGTGGTGGCCCTGCCGGGTGAACCTGTTTTATAGGCGGTAACACTGCATCATGCGTTGATAAGGGCCTGGGAGCGGCAGTTACTATCGGAGACGGTGATGATTGTACTGGAGGTGGTTGTAAGGCACTGTTGGGAGTTGTCACTTGAACTGCTGTTGGTAATATCTTTGGTGCCTCTTGTTTGTTTGCCGATTCTAATGGTGCCTTTGGAATTATAAAAGGTAGTTTGCATTTAGGACAAGTCGCCTGCTTGCCTGCGAAAGTGTCGTCGATTTTGAACATCTGCTTGCAATTTGGATTTGGACATGCACAAACCATAATAATGTCCTCCTGAGACATAAGTCTTTACTATTGTTGACATTTCCCGAATGCATATTATAACACGGTGATTATAGTATGTCTACTTTTTTCTTTTGGACATAGAGGTTGAAAAAATTTGCCATGCAGCCAGAAAAGGAACGATGGAAGCTCATATAAGGGTGAACGGTTGAATACCTTATCCTGTCTGCCGATATGATCTTCCCTGCACGTCCCCGGTATAGACAGAAATCTTCTTTCCATTTATCGTTGTTTCTGGTAAAAATACGATGCGCATTATGATATAAGCAAAATGATAATATGAAATTGATTGTAAGAAAATCTCAGTTGAAAGGGACAGTGGCGATTCCCGGATCCAAATCGCACACGATTCGTGCGGTTGCGATTGCCTCGTTGGCAGGGGGGCAAAGCCTCATCTATGACCCATTGGACTCAAGCGACACCCAGGCCGCGGTGGCTTGCTATCGAGCGTTAGGAGCGGTGATAGACACCTCTAATCCTAAGCTCTGGAAGGTAACCGGTACGAACGGCAAGATTACGCCTCCAAAGGAAATCATCGACGTTGGCAACTCCGGCACAACCTTGCGAATCGCAATGGGTTCGGCCGCCTTAGCTCCATCCGGCCAAACTACAACCTTTACCGGCGACGAACAAATCCAGACCCGGCCTGTAGGGCCTCTAATCGACTCGCTTAGCGACCTGGGAGCGAAATGCGTGAGCCTGAAGAACAATGGCAAAGTTCCTATTGAGATAGCAGGAAAACTGGCGGGCGGAAAGACGGCAATCGCCGCCTATACGAGCCAATATCTATCC
>JBARRE010000685.1:0-3545 GCA_049644065.1 Sedimentisphaerales bacterium
TACCGCTGCTGCTTACCTACTTCATAGCTTGGATAGTCATTCCGAAAGCACCCGAAGGGTAAAAGAGGTAAGGCTTGGCCGTTTGTGGCAAAAAGCGGAGACCTGAATATGGCTCAAAAACGAGCAAAAAAACATCATATACTCCCAAGAAAATACTTGGAGCGTTTCTCAAAAGATAACAGAATCTGGGTACTCGATTTTGAAACAAAGAAGCAAAATAATATACGATTGGAAGATGCTGCCGTTATCAAAGATTTTTATACGGTTAAAACGATAGATTCACAGGAGGATGATACTGTCGAACAGAATTTTCTTGCTCATATTGAAGGAATATGTGATCCAGCGATTACCGAGGTAATAAATGAACACTCGTTTTCACAAAAATATGTATGGGACAAGCTAGCTAACTATGTTGCTCTAATGTATGTAAGAATTCCTCTTTTCAGACAAATATTTTTGGAGACATTCGAGCAAATTTCAAACCAAATGGTAGATGACTTAACTGAAAGTGAAGAATTTTATAATAAAGCAATGAAAGAATATCAGAAGTATAACCCTGATTTTGAAATTCTACCTTTCGAGGAAGCCAAAGTAGCTCGGGACGGATTAGAAATTTCCGGGGATATTCCACGAACATTTTACATTAAGCAGATGATGCTATATGCCAATAATCTTGTACCAGTAATAGGTAGTATGACGCCGAACATTTTTATTGCTCAAAGTTACTTGGATGCAAAATTTATTACAGGTGATGTCCCAATAATTCCGATTCAACGAAAACCAAGTACTTCATCAACTTGGATTAATGATCCAGATTGCGATCTTTATTTTCCCTTAAGCTCTTATTGCTGTTTAGTTTTAAACTATGATTCTTTGCGAAAGGCAACTTTCGTATCACGCAGAAGGATTGCATGGATAAATCATTTATTAGCATGCAATTGTACAAGAATTATCCTTTCGGAAGATGAATCTTTTGTTTGGATGAGAGAAAACAGAACTATTTCTTCAGACCCAAACGAGCTTGTCGAGGCGTGGGGTGAAGAAAAGAAAACCTCATTCAAAGGTGCTTATATAAACAGGAAACGTCCACCAAAGTGTCGAAATGACTGGGGCCATTTACGCTCACAGGATCCTGAAAATTGATTGTTGGTTAATATAGAGAAATTATGAGAAGTGAGATCATTACCGTATCGTATCTCATAAAAAACTAAAATACCTTACTTTTAGGAAACGCTAGCGATTCCTGATAGCAATAAAACAATATCAGAATGAACACAACACCTGGCCTCCCAATCTCGATGCGATAAAATCTGCCGCACCGGCCGAAGCTTTTATTGACCCTGTCACCGGAAATCCATTAGAATACGAAAATCATGGTGAACGTTTCTCGCTCTATGGAGAAACGGCGAACATTTGGCCGAAATGAGCAGATTTAGGAATCGAGTGCACGATATGGAAAAAACGACGATTGATAGTTTAGGGCAGTTCACAGACAAGGAAGTTACTCTCGAAGGTTGGCTGTATAACAGCCGGGGGAGCGGGAAGGTTCAATTTTTGATAATTCGAGACGGCACGGGGCTTTGCCAGTGCATCGTCGAGAAAGGCAAAGTCTCCGACGAGCTCTTTGAAGGGCTAAAGCACCTTGGTCAGGAATCATCTCTGGCCGTCACCGGACTCGTGCGGGCCGACGAGCGGAGCGTGGGCGGATATGAGTTAGCGGTAACCGATGCGAAAATAATCGCGCAGGCGACCGATTATCCTATTACGCCGAAGTCGCACGGCATTGATTTTCTGCTCAAACACCGCCACCTGCACCTGCGCTCGCAGAGCCAGTGGTGCATTGGGAAAATCCGGCACACGGTAATTGACGCGATCCGGAGATTTTTCAACGATAACGGCTTTACACTAATCGATACACCCATTCTCACAGCTACGGCGGGCGAAGAGGAGCAATCGCTCTTCGAGGTCGATTATTTCGGAGAACCAGTGTTCCTGACGCAGACCGGGCAGTTGCATCTGGAATCGGCGGCGATGAGCTACGGCAAAGTCTATTGCTTCGGGCCGACCTTCAGGGCGGAAAAGAGCAAGACCCGGCGGCATCTTACCGAGTTCTGGATGGTCGAGCCGGAGGTCGCATTTATAGAGCTGGACGGGCTGCTGGAATTGGCAGAGAATTTTGTCTCCTCAATAGTCGCCCGGGTCCTGCAGGATAATAAAAGCCATCTCGAAACCCTCGGCGCCGATATCCCGGCACTGGAAAAGATCAAGCCGCCCTTCTATCGCCTCACTTATACCGAGGCCTCCGAGATATTGACCAGCCAAAGGGCGAAGGATTTTCTCGCCGGGCAGTTGGAAGAGTTCAAGAATCAAAAGCAGCAAATCGAAAGCAGAATCGCCCTGCTCGAAGAAGAGCAGAAAGGCCAGATAAAACAATGGAAGCGGGACAAGAACGCCGCGGAGCTTATCGAGTTGCGCTCGGAACTCGCCGAAGTAGAGACGAAAATCGAAAATAATCCGAAACACGCTCAACTTGCCGCCGAATTTCGCTGGGGCAAAGACCTGGGCGGCTCAGATGAAACCATCATATCGCAAATGCACGATAAACCGATCTTTGTCACGCACTATCCGAAGCAAGCCAAGGCCTTTTACATGAAAACCGACAGGGACAATGAGGATGTAGTTTTGAACTTCGATTGCCTCGCACCTGAAGGCTTTGGAGAAATCATTGGGGGCTCAGTCAGAGAGGACGACCACGACCGGCTTGTTGCGCGGATCAAGGACCAGGGCCTCAAGAGCGAAAATTACGATTGGTATCTGGACCTGCGAAAATACGGCTCAGTGCCGCACGGCGGCTTCGGTCTCGGAGTCGAAAGGACCGTCGCCTGGCTCACGGGCCAAAAGCACATCCGCCAGTGCATCCCTTTCCCGAGAATGATGGACAAGGTTTACATTTGAGTATAAACCCCACGTAAAACGTGGGGCTAAATAAGATTGATATTCAATAACGTCATGGCTATCTGGACGATACAAAAGCTCTTGAATTGGACTACCGAATATCTTACGAACAAGGGCGTTGATTCTCCAAGACTAAGCGCTGAGATGCTTCTCTCTCAGGCATTGGGACTAAAGCGGATTGAGTTGTATACGCAATTCGACAAACAGGTGCCTCAGCAGCAATTGGACCTGCTTCACGAGATGGTAAAACGTGCCGGCCTGCATGAACCGGTTGCTTACCTGACCGGAAAAACCGAGTTCTATTCGCTTGAGCTTGACCTAACCGCTAACTGCCTGATCCCCCGGCCGGAAACAGAGCTGCTCGTCCAGCGGGCGATAGAATTTCTTCGAACTCGCTCCGGCGTTCAATATATCTGCGATTTGTGCACCGGCAGCGGATGTATCGCTGTGGCAATCGCCAAAAACTTCCCGGAAGCCCGCGTGACAGCAACGGACATATCGTCGGCCGCCCTTGAAGTCGCCGCGAGAAACGTTGAGAAGCATCTGCTCATGGAGCATGTCAGGTTGCTGTGCGGCGACTTATTCGAGCC
>JBARRE010000686.1:0-1649 GCA_049644065.1 Sedimentisphaerales bacterium
TGTTCATCTCTCGATTCATATATTGAAAAGAAGAGTTGTTTTCTAACAGGCTTTCCCTGCTTCCGTGATCCGGGACCGTCGTCGATTCCTGCGTTCTGTCTCTTATGTCCTGAACCTGCTCCTTGAACAGTTCAAATGCCGACGTTTGGCTTTGCCGGCGTATACCGATCTGTGCCGGCTCCAATCGCACTGTATCTCTCGATTTCAGTGACATATCTGAAGGAAATTTGCTTTCCAGCATCATCCGTGACTGAGCCAACGGGCCATATTGAGTTCTAAGTCCCTGCAAACTTGAATCAGCGGATGGGGCACCCTGGCTGAACAAAGTTTGCTCCTTCGGCTGGAACTCCAGGCCAGATATGTCAGTTCCCGTAGAGCGGGTGCTAATCCTCGTATTTGTCGGTCTGAAAATCTCGGACCGACCCGGCGTCATAGTCGTAACAGTTCCGGTCGGAGAATAATAAGGCTGAGTTCCGTATTTATTGGAATAAGTACTTATATCTTCAGAGCCGGCCGTATCCCTTAAAAAAGAATTGAGCGACGATGAACCAAGACTGGAACCGAAGCTCGTAGGTGATCGATACGGCACATCGCCGCGGAAATGCCTGCCGCGACGCACATTGCCGGTAATTAACAAATTTCCACTCGTATCTATCGGAGCAGGACTGTTCACCAAACCATTTTGGAAAGTACTCGGAGGTACTGTGCTTGGGCCAACCGGATTGCCGATCCCTGGATTTTCTATCGACCAGCCTGTCGGCCAACAAAGCACAGCCGACAATATTACTGCGACCATGAACATCCGATTCTTCATAATACCAAATACCTAACAACGGCCCAATTGAGTAACCTACAAGCGCCCGACGTTTCTATACGTTCGGGTATTGCTTGTACTTCGGCTGTTCCGCCCAACTGAGTTTAGTAGCTAAAGTATCCCATTTGCTTCGAAGCGGATTATTCACAATCAGAAAATCGCTATTTTCCTTCTCGACCCTCACAACATCATTAATCGACAGGTTCAATGAAACCTGCCCATCAATAGAGATAGTGGTCCCTTCATTTACTCTAACGCCAAAAACCTCGATTGTGCTGTCGGCATTTATCACTATCGGTCTGAAGCTCAGTGAGTGAGGACATATCGGCGTAATCACTACGGCTTCGATTTTAGGCGAGAGAATTGGTCCCCCCGCAGAAAGATTATAGGCCGTAGAACCGGTCGGCGTGGAAATTATCAATCCATCACTAACACAACCGGCCAGTGGCTGGCCATCTACCAATATTTTAAGTTCAACTGTTCTAAAGGGTGGCCCAGCCGTGATAAAAATGTCATTGATCGCCGCTGAACAAAACTTCTCTTCCTCGCCGCTTCCCCGGCCTTCGCTGAAAACCCTGCATTTCAACATCATGCGCTTATCTATCGGAACCTCGCCCTTTATTAAGCAAGGAAAAAAATCTTCCAGCTCAGCTACGCTGAATTCCGCCAGGAAGCCAAGCTTGCCGACATTCACGCCGATCACAGGCAAAGATGCTGTGCTGACGTTTCTTGCCGTCGAGATAATGCTGCCGTCACCGCCGAAGACAATCGCAAAATCGCATTTTTTCAGAACTTTGTCCTCGCCGGGTGACAAGTCAGATGCGCAGGCCTGTTT
>JBARRE010000687.1:0-2309 GCA_049644065.1 Sedimentisphaerales bacterium
TACAAAATGCTCAGCAGCCTGCTGACCCCGCAGCGAATGTATCCCAATATGTTCGACGCCCACCCGCCGTTCCAGATCGACGGCAACTTCGGCGGCACCGCCGGCATCGCGGAAATGCTGCTGCAAAGTCACACGGGAGAATTGCATCTGCTGCCGGCACTGCCCTCCGCTTGGCCGGCCGGCCGCATCAAGGGCCTGGTGGCCCGAGGCGGCTTCGAGGTGGACATCGACTTCAACGACGGAAAACTCAACGAGGGCATCATCCGTTCGAAGCTCGGCAATAAATGCAGAGTCCGCTCAAGTGGACCCGTCCGTGTGACTGACGAGGGCAAACCCGTCAGCGTCACAGAGCTTGAAGAGAGTGTCATCGAGTTCGATACAAAGGCCGGACGGACATACGTGATCGTAACCGACACAGAAAATCCACTGTAATTAATCAAAGAGAGCATGAAATGAAAAATCTAAAAGCGGCAGTCGCAGCGTTCGTTCTTGTGGGTATTCTTTTTGCCGGATGCTCGGCACTCGGCGCCAAGTCAGTCAGCCAAAGTGATGACCAATGGAATCACCTGAAATTATGGTACAACAAGCCGGCGCAAAAATGGACCGAAGCGCTGCCGGTCGGAAACGGACGCCTTGGAGCGATGGTCTACGGCACGGTTCAAACCGAGCGGCTGCAGCTCAATGAAGACACGGTGTGGGCGGGTCAGCCTACCAACCGGGACCGCGTCGGGGCATACAAACACCTGCCCGAGGCCCGGCGGCTCATCTTCGAAGGAAAATATGCCGAGGCCCAGAGCATCATGCAGCGCGAGTTTATGGGCCCGCGGCTGATCCGCAGCTACCAGACGCTCGGCGATCTGCGTCTGCAATTCGGCGACAAAATGCAAGTCACGGGCTATCATCGGCAGCTCGACCTCGATACCGCCACTGTAACCGTCACGTATCGGCTCGGCGACGCCACTTTCACTCGCGAGGTTTTTTCAAGCCCCGTCGATCAGTGCATCGTCGTTCGCCTGTCGTGCGATAAGCCGACACAGATTACCTTCGATGCGAGCCTTTGGCGACCCGAGGATTTCACTGTTGAAACCGTCGGGCCGGACCGCATCGTGATCAAAGGCCAGGCGACAATGCAGGGCGAACATAAGGGCGTCAATTTCGAGGCCCTGCTGAAGATTATTCCCGAGGGCGGAAAGCTGGCGGCGACCGATAAAGGCCTAAGGCTGGAAAATGCCGATGCGGCAACACTTTTAATCGCCGCGGCGACAAACTACCGCGGCGACGATCCGAAGGCGGTCTGCGACAGGCAATTGGCCGCGGCAGGCAGGAAAAAATATCCCGAATTACAGCGGGCGCATCTTGCCGAGCACAGGCGCCTGTTCCGAAGGGTGGCGCTGAATCTCGGTGATATTGGTGAGACGGATAAGCCGACCGATGAGCGTTTGCAAGCTATGAAAAACGGTGCCGACGATCCGGCCTTGTGCGCTCTGTACTTCCAGTTCGGACGATACCTTCTGATATCAAGCTCGCGTCCCGGATGCATGCCGGCCAACCTCCAGGGCATTTGGAACGAACACATCAAAGCCCCGTGGAACTGTGATTACCACATCAATATCAATGTCCAGATGAACTACTGGCCCGCCGAGGTCTGCAACCTGGCCGAATGTCACGAACCATTCTTCGACCTGACCGACAATCTGCGGCCGCGCGGCAGAAAAACCGCAAAGGACGTTTACAACTGCCGGGGTTTCGTTGCTCATCACACGACGGATGCGTGGTACTGGGCCAGCCCCATCGGAAATGTAGGTTACGGAATGTGGCCTACCGGCGCTGCATGGTGCTGCCAGCATCTCTGGGAACACTATGCGTTCGGCGGCGACCGGAAGTTTCTGCAGAATCAGGCCTATCCGATTATGAAAGAATCCGCCATGTTCTTTCTTGATTTTCTTGTCGAAGATCCAAAAACAGGCAAGCTGGTTTCAGGCCCATCCATATCGCCCGAAAATCGTTTCCAAACACCTGATGGCAAAAATTCTAATCTGACGATGGGCCCGGCAATGGACCAGCAGATAATCTACGACCTGTTCACCAATTGCATCGAAGCGGCGAAAATTCTCCGAATCGACGATGAGTTTGTAAAAGAGGTCAAAGCCGCCCGCGTCAACCTGGCCGGCCCTCAAATCGGCTCGGACGGCAGACTGATGGAATGGACCGAAGAGTTCGAGGAACCCGAGCCCGGCCATCGGCACGTTTCGCATCTGTTCGCGCTGCACCCGGGCAAACAACTTTCCGTTACCGGCACGTCGAAGTTG
>JBARRE010000688.1:0-2386 GCA_049644065.1 Sedimentisphaerales bacterium
TTCCGCCAAAACTGATTGGCCGTCCTTCAACACTGCCCACCACCAAACGAAATCCCCATGACCATGTGGGAAACATGACTCCCCGTCCACTGTTACCCAAAATCAGGCGTTCTTGAACCAGGCCAGATATTTAGCTTTTTATGCCGGGCATCTGCGTGATGCAGGAATTGGCCTGGGTCATGTAAAAAAAACCAAGGCGTTTGATGTGTGTATCAAACGCCTCGGAAAGTTAAAATCTATAGTATTCTCAGTTATTCGATTTTGTACCAGTCATCAGTCAGTGAATTGTCCTTCAGCCAGTTTTCTTCCAGCAATGCCAAGTCGGCGTCATCTACCAGGCAGTCACCATTGAGATCGCCTACAATAGGTACGTAGTCCGGCAGCGACTGGGCGGCTTCGCAACTGTCGTTATACACGTTGATCGTCACGGTATCAGAGCCTGAATATTCGCCGTCAGTGGCCAGCAACTGCAGGACATACTCGCCCACGGCCGATAGGGTAACACTCGTATCCTCGGCAATACCGTTCTCAATAACGGCCGTCCCTTCATTCGGTTCACTAACCACCGACCACTGCACAGTGGTAGCTTCTTCATCGGTTACGGTCGCGTCCAGGTTCCCGATTCTCGTGCCGTCCTGAAGCCAGGTTGCGATATCGGCGCCGGCGTCCGCCCTTGGAGGCAGATTATCGACGGTAAAACTGAAGATAGGCCCATAGACCGGAGCGATACCAGGGAACACGTAAGTATCCACGGCCCAGTAGTACCGCTTCTTTGGCTGGGTCTGTACTGTAACTGAAGTCACGTCCTGGTTATTGATAAGCTGAATGGATGCCGGATCGGTAAAATATAGAAGCGCATCCAGATCGTCGGTAAAGTAAACATCGACTGTTACCGGATCACCGGGCAAAAGCGGATCGAGCAAAGTCCAGCTCAGCACCACCTCGCCGGGCGCTATTGTAGCGCCGTCGGCCGGAACCGGATCAAGCAGTGCCGTAGCCGACAACGTCGTCTTGCCTTCGTTCGTGACGTTATAATCCAGGTTCAGCTTGCCCTGGCCTTGATAGGCGGTAATCCAGCCATCGTCGATGAAGGTTTGAACTTTTTCGATATCATTGCCGTCAAGGACCAGCGTGCCGATGGTAATATCCAATAAGCCTAATTCGGAAGTCAAGCGGAGTTCGGATGCATAGATCGTGCCGCCGATCAGGTTCACCGTCCCGGTGCCGGTCCGGCCGGGCACTATCAGGTTATCTTCTAACTCGATGACGCCGCCCGTCATATTGAGCGTCCCGGTGCCGGCCCAGCCGACCTGCAATGACCCAGTGGAAAATAACCCGCCGCTCATATTCAGAATGCCGTGGCCGGCTAGACTATCCACACCTACGTAGGCCCCGCTTGCCGTAAGCGAACCGCCGCTGATATCCAGGTTTGTGGTGGAGCTGGCATTGCCGACCCTCAATGTTTCGCATTCGGCGGTAATACCGTCCTTGATCTCGCAATGCGTTTTATCCGGACTGTCGATAGAAACCGGATCGATACTGGTAGGGATGGTGTCGGTGCTCCAGTTGGCTGCCGTGCTCCAGAGATCGTCGTACCCCTCGGCGTCCCAGAGTATTTGCGCTGAGGCACTGTTCAGCAGAACCAGCGGCAGGACAATAGCAAACAAACATATCATTTTCTTAAACATAGTATTCCTCCTTCATAAAAGAGAGTTAATGTAGAAACGATTAATGGCGTTTTCTGCCTTCATTACGTTATCCGATACGCCTGCGCGGGGCATTTCATACCCTGCAATTTGATGCCACCTCCTTACTTCAGAGACCTATAAAAAGCGTGCCGATCTGGCCGCCACAAGCCTCATTAACCTTACTTTACGATATTAGCCGTGTTCAGTCAAGAGAAATCCCCGCTCAATTCCCGCGATTTTCGCAAAAGCATAGATTTTCCCGGCTTTGTAGGGTGCGACCTGCCCTGAGCCCAGTCGAAGGGTTGCCCCCACTATATTTTATATCGGTGGGCCATGATCGACCATACGAGACTAAATCCCATGCCTCATTTAGCCGATAAAGGAAATACAGAATGTCTAACCAGTCTTTCGAGTAGAGAATTAAGGAGAAACAAAATGAAGTGTAAAATAGCGATCATAGTGCTTCTGCTGGCAGTATCATCGGCAAATGCCCGTACACAGGATGACTTCGGCATCGGAGTTATTATCGGAGAGCCGACGGGATTGAGCGTTAAGTATTGGCTTGACGAGGATCGCGCGATCGACGGTGCGGCGGCGTGGTCGTACTCCGAGAACGATTCCTTCCAACTCCATGGCGACTACCTTATTCACAACTACGAATGGCTCGAAGCCGACGATTTGCCTGTCTACTACGGTAT
>JBARRE010000689.1:0-2941 GCA_049644065.1 Sedimentisphaerales bacterium
CAATCGATCTTTATAACGCATGGGAAAATCGCCACGCATCTGGTCAATCGTGATCTGAAGTACGAGCTTGGGCTTTCCGTGAGCCGTTCCTGCAACTGCCCAGGCTGAAAACACAAGCACTAAGAGCACGATCACAACAGGGAATAATCTTGGTTTCATAAGTCCTCCTTTTGACTCCGAAGAATAATTAACTGGAATTTCCCATTTACACGGTTAAAAGGGCGTGCCCACCCGTCAGTGGATGGGCACGGCCCTTAAATCCTAAATCAACTGCCGCCGAAACACCATGATGCGGATTAGTGCGTCGCCGGATTCAGTTGCTCCATAACCTCGTCAATGGTAAAGCTGGCCGCCTTCTGGCGAGGCGGGAACTCCTTGAAAGTTCCCATGAACTTCGCAACATATCCCTGCGCCGGAACCAACAGGAAGGCATGGTCCATCCACCAATCCCAATAGGTATTGGAGGTGACAGTAGCCCGTTCGTATGGATCCATGCGTAAATTATAAAGCCACGGTACCCGCGTATTCACCAGGGGTTCGCCCCAGACCAACATGGTGCCCTGCGCCCTCTGCTGGGCGAAGACAATCTTCCAGTTATCGTAGCGGATCGCCTGCATATCGCCATCGTCGGAGAAGTAGAAGAATTCCTCACGTGGGCCCATTTTCTCCTTGCCGGTCAGGTAGGGCAGGAAATTGTAGCCGTCGAGGTGGACTTTGTATCTCATATCGCCCGCTCTGTGGCCTTTCTTGAGCTTCTCCTTGATGTCGGACTCGCCAGCGGCTGCCAGAATAGTGGGCAGCCAGTCCATGTGCGACATAATTTCGTTGGAGACGCTGCCAGCTTTGATTTTGCCCGGCCAGCGCACCATGGCGGGAATCCGATAAGCCCCTTCCCAGTTGGAGTTCTTCTCACCACGGAATGGCGTCATTCCGGCGTCAGGCCAGGTATTCATGTGCGGGCCGTTATCCGTGCTGTAGAGGACAATCGTGTTGTCGGCGATGCCAAGTTCGTCGATCTTGTCAAGTACCGTACCGACATTTTTGTCATGGTCGATCATTGCGTCGTGGTATTCTGACTGCCATCTTCCAGATTGACCTTTGCTTTCCGGCTTGACATGAGTTCGAAAGTGCATGTGGGTGAAATTTACCCACAGGAAAACCGGTTTACCTGCCTTGTGGTTTTTCTCAAGGAACTCTGCTGCCCTGGCAGCCACGTCATCGTCGACGGTTTCCATGCGTTTCTTGGTTAGCGGGCCGGTGTTCTCGATTTTCTGCTTGCCGTTCGGCAAGGCCCAACTATGGATAACGCCCTTCGGTCCAAATTTCTTTTTGAACTCAGGGTCCTTCGGATAGTCGGGGAGTTCCGGTTCCTCTTCGGCGTTCAAGTGATAAAGATTGCCATAGAATTCATCGAAGCCGTGCATAGTAGGCAGATGCTCATCTTTGTCACCCAGGTGATTCTTGCCGAACTGGCCTGTTGCGTAGCCCAGCGGCTTTAGCAATTCCGCGATCGTTGGATCTTCCTTCTGCATGCCGAGCTCGGCACCAGGCATGCCTACCTTGCTGAGCCCGCTGCGAAAGACGCTCTGACCCATGATAAATGCTGCACGGCCGGCAGTGCAACTCTGTTCCGCGTAGTAGTCGGTGAAGATCATCCCTTCATTGGCGACACGGTCGATGTTGGGCGTTCTATAGCCCATCAATCCCTTTGTATAGGCGCTGACATTGCTTTGGCCAACGTCGTCACCCCAAATGATAACGATGTTGGGCTTATTCTGCGCCAGTGCATTAGAAGCCA
Source organism: Sedimentisphaerales bacterium (assembly GCA_049644065.1). GTDB lineage: Bacteria > Planctomycetota > Phycisphaerae > Sedimentisphaerales > Anaerobacaceae > JAFGPJ01. The sequence goes on from JBARRE010000689.1 coordinate 1,799, forward strand.
TGGCGACAGTCATCAGCACTACCAGCACAAGTAACAGTTTCTTTTGCATTCTTTTTCTCCTTAACATAAAACTAATAATACTTCAGTGATGTTGCCTACATAGCTACATCTTTTTTCTAACTCAACGTCAAACGGATTAACATGATCGAAACCTTCTTATCATAATTTCAAAACTCTTTTTGCTAAGTTGAGCCGGTCAGTGATTGCATGTAAATCCCTCAAAATCCAAATCCGAATGTGAGGCCAAAAACGAATGCCTCTTCACCATCCACGAAATCGATGTTGAATTCCGGCATCATCACCCGCTGTTCGGAGAGCTCAAACTCGTAGGCCACTCCCGTGCGAAAGAGAAACTCGTCATCGCTTTCCCGGTGTTCCAATCCCGGTGCAAGGGCAAAACGCCATCCTTCATACGGATGAATAAAGAGCGGGATGCCGATACTCCACTTGTCGAAATCACCTGCGGTATATTCATAGAAGCCGCCGAAGCCTAAAAGCTCCGAAAGTCTGCGTTCGTAAGTAAAGCCAATGCTAAAACCATTCTCACTTCCATGGTCGCCGTCTTCATAGGTGTTGCCTAAGAAGACCTCCAACATATTAAGGTGATAATGGGCAGAGTCCTGGTGTGTTGCGTGCGTCTGCTCCGCCGCAAAGACTTGAGGTGCTGTGACCGCCAAATATACCACGCTGACCAAAGCAATTTTCCAATGTGTACACATTCTCAAGCCGACATTTCTCAGATAAACATCAATAACTCCAGATTCTTTGATTGAGTTCATGATTTTCACTTCTCCTTTTTTTGTTAAAGTTAATGACCTCAAACTATTACTCAACTTCAACGGCTTTGATACTATCGAAGCCGTTTCATCATCGTCTCAAAGCCTTTTCTTTCGCGTTGCGGCAGTTGCTCGTTTTTCATAGCTGCCTGATATACCTCAGCCGCCTTGTCAAATTCTCCACGTTTCTGATAGATCGCACCTAACAGTGCGTAAGCATCAGAGTAGGGAACATGCCGTCCGACCATCTCTTGCAGGACATCAATGGCTCCGGCTGTATCTTCGCTTTGGTGAAGGTAGAAGGCATATGTATAACCATATTTTGGTTCATCGGGTTGCAATTGGTATGCCTTGCCGCACCATTTGA
>JBARRE010000690.1:0-14680 GCA_049644065.1 Sedimentisphaerales bacterium
CGATAGAGGCCTTTAAGCAGGCCCTGCGTATCAATCCCGACCTGATGGAAGCTCACTACAGACTGCAAAGAGAATATTCCGCGCTTGGCCGGTATGACGAGGCAATCGAGGCCTGCAGGCAGGCCGTCCGTATCAAGCCCGATGACCCGACAGCATACTATGACCTCGGCGTCGCCTGCGATAATCTCGGCCGTTATGTCGAGGCGGCAGAGGCTTACGAGCAGGCAATCCGTCTGAAGCCCGATTATCTTGAGGCTTATCATAACGTTGGGGTGACTTATGGCGAGCTTGGCCGGCATGAAGAAGCAATCGAAGCCTTTAGGGAAGCTATCTTTATCGATCCCGAATACCCAAATGCCTACTCCGGCTTAGGACTCACCTATTGCGAACTCGGCCGCTATAAGGAGGCAATCGAGGTCTGTGAGTTTGCGCTCCAAATACGGCCCGATCATGCGATGGCCTACCTGGGTTTGGGGATTGCCTACGAGGGGCTCGGCCGGCACGATCAGGCTATCGAAGCCTTCAAACAGGCGGTCCTGGTAAAGCCTGATTTCGCCGAAGCTTTTCTTAATCTGGGAATGACCTATGGCGAACTCGGCCGCTACCAAGAGGCAATCGAGGCCTGCAAGCTGGCAATTCAAATGCAGCCAGATTATGCGATGGCTTATTTCGGATTAGGGATGGCCTGCAACGAACTCGCTCTTCACGAAGAGGCGATAGAAGCCTTCCAACAGGTAATTAGCCTGGAGCCGGATTTTCCCGATGCTTATATCAACATGGGAATAACCTACGGAGCGTTGGGCCGCTACCAGGAAGCGATCGAAGCCTTCAAGAAGGCGGTTTCTTTAACGCCCGATGATACAAACGCCCACTTCGGATTAGGATTATCCTACCTGTCAACAGGGAACAGAGGTTCGGCCCTTGACGAATACAAGATTTTGAAGACCCTGGATGCGGACATGGCCGACGAACTTTTCGACCGCATCTACAGATAAAGACATCAAGATACCCGCAGCAGGGCGGTATGCCCTCAACGAGAGAACTCTTAGACCTTAACCTGCAAATCGAGCCGATTTCTGCATCTCGCCGTTATCTACTTCAGGCGCCCTATTGAGGCATCCAACTGCTCCCTGATATTTTTGAGTTTATCCTTGGGACCTTCTATTTGCTCTCTTGTTTCCGGTTCCAGATTTTCTAAATCGTCTATCACATAAGGTGTAATAAAAACGAGCATTTCATTGTTGGCGGCTATGGTTTCAGTGTGGCCGAACAAAAGTTCCCCGATCAGCGGTATATCACCCAGCAGCGGAACCTTAGTTTTGATAATTCTGTCTTCCTGGAAGAGAATTCCGCCGAGCATAATTGTCTGGCCGTCACCTACTATCATATTGGTCTTTGTCTCCATCTCGGTTCTCACCGGCTGGCCGTTCAAATCGTTACCAGCAGTAATCTGGGAGATGATAATGTTTATAATCATGTCCACATCTTTGTTGGGAGTAATGCTCGGCCTGACCGCCAAAGTCATACCGACTCTCGAAAATTCGACATCCTGCGTGACACCGACAGTGCTTGTAGCTGTCGAAGCCGTGAAGAATGCAACTTTGTCACCCTTGAAGAAACTCGCTTCTTCATTGTCTTCGGTCCACAATGTCTGTTGATTGAGAATCTTCGCATTCGTTTGAGTGGCCAGGAAATCGATCATCGCAGTAACATCTGCCGCCGCCGTTAATGTTAACGAGCCGCGTTCTTGCAGATACCGTAATTCATTAAGAACGGCAACAGTATCTTCATCATAACTGCCGAACGCTGTCATCTCCGACCCGGTCGGTGCGAGCTGCAAACCAAGAGAAGTCATGTTGCTGTGGACAACTTCCACAATTATCGCCTTTATCATGACTTGTTTGCCGGGCACGTCAAGCTCGTCGATCAACGCTTCTATCTCCGGCATAAACTCAGGAGGCGATAGAACGAGAATAGATTTGGTGCGAGGTTCGGGAACAAAGCGTATCCTGCCTATGACATTGCTTATCGGCATTTCCTCATCGACGGTGCGTCGAGCGCCGGAGCCGGACCACCACGGCGTGTATTGGCTCTGACTTGTGTTCGCGGCAGAGGTGGTCGCCGTTTCGTCCATCGAATACTCGCTAAGCCCCACATCACTACGCCTGAGGCTCGCGGACGTACCCGCTTCGGCAAACATCGCATTCAGAATTTCGCTAAGCTCTTCCGGATCCGAGTACTTGAGCGTTATAACTTTCGGTATCTCGGCCATCTCCGCCTTATCAAGCTCCCTGACCAAGTCCTCGATCACATTGTACGCCTCAGGAATCTTGCTAATGACAATGATCTTCTTTGTGCCGGGTACTTGTTCAAAAGTCAACTGCCCGTAGAGCGCCCCGACAATCTTCTGCTGGTCTACCGCCTGGCTGCCGAACATACTCCGAAACATGTTCATACCGCGGCTGCTGCTACTGCTGCCGCCGCTATCGCTAAAGAGTGAGGTAAGAAGATTGGCCATCTCAACGGGGTCGCAGTTACGCAGCTCGATGATTCTCGGCTTAACCGAATCGATATCCAGAGGAACGTCCCATTCGTCGATTCGTTTTCTGATTTCAATCATATTCTCCGGCGAGGCAACCACTGTGATCTCCTTAAGCGTAGTATATGAGACAACTCTCACCATCCCGGAAGATTGTGATGAACTTCCCCCCCGTCCCCTGGAATAAGGATTATATCCACCGAAAAAGCCACCTCTGCTGCTGCCGGTCATTCCATCCTGATACAACTCGTCCAGCTTTTCCTTGACCATGTCCGGATCGGCGTGTTTGAGCTTAATATGTGCCGTCTCGAACTGGCCCGGAGGAACATCTATTTCCGCAATCATCTTCTTGACTATCTCACGCAGATCCTTGCGGCCGAAGACGATGACTTGCCTTGTCTCATCCAGCGCCTGAATAAGAATGCTCGGTAAAAACTCCGTCCCCGGCAGATCCCTGAATCCGTCCTCAATGCTTTCCTCCACCTCGTCGGGATCGGCATACCTAAGCTGGACCACCTCGTACTCCGAGCCGACCGGTTCTTCCATGTCAAGCTTATTCACCCACACTTTGATTTGCTTCAAATCTTCCGGCGACGCCTTCGCAATGATCCATTTACGCCTGGGCTCGGGGATAAGAACTATCGGTCCGCGCGTCGTCCCTACAACAACCGAAGTCGCCGATCCTTGAGACGAATCCGTTTTCTTGGCGGTGCTGCTTGAGGATGAGCTTCGGGCTGACGAACCGGGTCTCTGAGACGAGCCACGACTGTCCCTTTGAGACCTCATGTTCCTTATTGTGCTGATGCCCTGGGACTCACCTAATAAAATGTTCAACATCTGAACAATCTCCGAAGGGTCTCCATAACGAACTTCAATAATGTCCGTTACGGTCTGCTCGGATCCGGGCACATCAAACTGCTGGATAATCCGCTCAAGACGCATAAGGTTCGCGACCGAATCAATCACCATCAAAGTACCGCTGGTTTCGTCAACACTCAAGTAGCCATGCTCGCCGATCAATGGCTGAATAATCGTGCCCATCTCGGAGGGGCTGTAACTTGTCATTTCAAAAAATTTCTGAACAATTTGGTCTTTGTTATCAATCATAGCAAGCGGCTCGTTGGCGGGTATTGTGGGGACCCGGCCGAGTTTTGCGTCCGCAATCGGCTTGAGAAAGATAGTCCCGTCGCTTTCTTCGACAATGTAGCCTTTCATACGCAGCGCGCTGTATATCACACGAAGGGCTTCGCTCCTCGGCAGCTTCTCGGGAGCATATATGGTGACTTTCTGCTTCAGCGCTTCGTCTGTCGGGATGATCACCTTGCCGGTCCATTCTGCAAGCTTCTCGATGATACTTTTCATCTCGACGCTTTTGAGGTTCACGAACTCCATCGGCCCATTCGGATCGGCAGGCTCGTTCGGCTCAGATGCGGCAAACATTCTTACAGGCTCGTCAGCACCTGCCGGCCTCCGCCTGCGGGGTTCGTCGGCGTTGAAGCTCACCATCGGCTCGTTTACATCACCCGGCAAATTGGGATCAGCAGCTACTTCGGTTTCATCCGGCTTTTCCGTTTGCTCGGGCGCGGGCGGGTAAAAACCAACCCTCCAGATAATAAGAATCGCCGCGAGACCGACTGCAATCGATATTAATGATTTTGACCGTTCCATTGTATTGTCCTCAATAAAAACTAATTATTTTCTAACTGTTCGGCGTCAGGCCTCATAGCCGGGCGCCGCCTGCCGCCTTCTCTATCACCAGAGCCCCGGCCTCCGCCAGGCTCTCTGGGGGTAAGGCCGTATTTTTCACTTATCTTATTTCTCGCTTCTTCTCTTTCTTCCTCCGACATTTCCTCCGATTTGGCCCTGAGCTCTTCAAATTCCTTTATCATTTTCGCCCTGTCTTCTTCGGAGAGCTGAGGGGCCGTGTCCCGTCGTCTGCCGCCGAATCTATCTCGCATCTGGGCTCTGAATTTCTCTTGTTCCTCCTCGGACATATTCTCAAAACGCCCCCTCATCCCTTCCCTCTGCCCTACTAATTCGGTTCTTTCTTCAGGAGAAAGGTCGCCGCCTCTGTCCATTTCTCCAGAGCCTGGCATTCGTCTTGCCTGTACGCGGTCCCTTTCAAGCTCGCTGGGGGATTTCTCAGGGGCAATGGCTGTTGTAGATTCATTTCCGTCCCCACCGAATCGTGCCTTTCTAATGCAAATACCAATTGCAAAAGCAGCAACAAGCACCCCAACACAGACTATTACAAAGACTATTGTCGTTCCTGACTGTTTCATGCTATTCACCTCATTTGAATAATTATATTACCTTCTTCCGCCGGGATCCCGTCCACCGCCCGGTCCCCCTCTGCCTCCGGAATCCCTTCCACCGCCCGGTCTCCCTCCGTCCCTGGCGAATCTTTCACGCATCCGGTTTCTAAACTCTTCTCTTTCCCCCTCAGACATATTTTCAAATCTCTGCCTCATTGCCATAAATCCCTCTCCAGGCCCCCCTCGGCCGCCATCCGGCCTTACCCCCTCAACTTGAACCGTGACTTTCGTGGCACCCCCTTCTCCTCCATCTTTACCTGCACCTTCATTTTCCTTGGTCGTTGCGGTTCTGCCCCGCGGTCCGCTCTTGTCTTCGGCAATCACCGCCTGGATTGGAAGAAAGCTTTTCTCCTTACCGTCCCACATAATCGTGACCGACGTAGGGCCAATCGCAATAATCTTCGCATCGCCTACCATGTCACCGACATTGTACCACTTGTCCTTTATGAACACCTGGTCACCGAAAATACCCGATACTTCTTTCACAGGATGCTGCGGCGGTATAGGCGGTGCGAACAGATTATTCTTCTTCAGTTCATCTGTAATCGCAGCGGAGCTTGCTAATTGTTTTTCTGTATTTTTCGGGTCGGTCCTGCTCTGCTCGATAGCTCGTTTAACCACGCTTTCGGCCCTTGCCGAGGCCACAAAAAAGCTCGTCACCTTGACGAGAATCAGAATGCCGCAAAGCACCGAAACTCCAAGCAGCACCGTCGGAACCAGTTCTTTTTTGTTTTTCAAATGGTCTTTTAGATTATCAAGTTTCATGATTTATCTCTCCTATTCGGCAAACGTCGATACCGTTAAATTCAACTCCACTTCTCCTCGCTTCTTTGGATCACATTTGATTTTGAGCTCTTCGATTCCAACCAGGTACGGGTTCTCATTCAACTGTGCGAGGAAATCCAGCACCTGCACGAACGTGCACGTAGCGTTGCATTTCACAAGCAACAACTTATACCCGGACTGCGGCGATTTCCTGCCGGCCTGGACCTGCAGGGGCTTGTTCCTGATCCCGGCCCTCTTCAATTGCTCGCTCAGCTTGTCTCGAAAAAGAAACTTCTGCTCTTCTTCGACCTGCGGCATCTCAAACACGGGCACAATGGACATCAGACCCGCCTGCCTGGCCTTGTCTACATCGATAGCGTCCAGTTTAGTTCTGAGCACATCCCCGTTTGCTTTGGCTTTCGTCCAGCGTTCGTGTCCCGCCGAACCAAACACGAACAAAAGGATGGCCGCGGCTCCGATAGCACCATACTTGAGCGTCCGGATATCTTTTTGGCTCAATTTCTCGATCATGATTTTCCCAACTTTCAACTCTTTGTCCTTGTTGTTTTCGTGCTGAAATTCTTATAATGAAAAGTCATAGTGAATGTAATCTTCTTGCTTTTCGCGTTCGTATTAGCAGTGTAATTCACCTTTTCTACACCTTTGGTATTTTGTAAGTTTTTCTCATATCTGCTTAACTGGTCATTGCTTGAGGCCTGCCCGCTTACACTCACCGGCTGGCCCTTCTTGAAGAACAAAGTGGTCAGTGTTATTCCCCGTTCACCGCTTTCGTTCACCACTTTGAGCAAATCCAGCAAATCCGGCCTTTCACGCGCCACCGTTTTGATCAATTGCTGCCTCTTTACAAGCAGGTTCATATCAACATCTGAAACGGACGCCTCAAGACGCTTCTCGATTGAATTCGGTCCGGTTATATCGACTGCATAAGAAACGATAACCAGCAAGGCCAGCATAATAGACGCAATTGCAATTGTCACCGTTGACGAATATAACCAATGACTCTTTACAACCTTCTGCGCCGGATTATACAAATTTTCAAAAATGTTAAGCTCATCCGAATCCTCCTCAAGCGCCAGTAATGCAAGACCTATCGGCGTACGATATTGGTAGATATCCTCATCGGAAAGCTCGCTTTTTGCCATTAATCTGTTAGTACCCGGCGAAGCTACTCGTGCATTCAATCCTGCCAGCCTCAGAGATGATACTATACTTACGTATGTAGCGCTGCCGTCGGACAGCACAAAAACCGGCAATCCCTCTTGGTCGGGACAACCAAACAAGTCGAGCACACTCCTCATATCCTGGGCGAATCGTTCAGTGGTTTCCGTTTGTTGTTCCGTCCCAGTCATGGAAAAATCATCTACTCCAATATCGAGGACTACGGCATTGCTCAATCGTCCTTCTTCAACCAGGCAAACATGCGTATTATGTGACCCGGTGCTCAAAACCACGGCATTATTTTTATTTCCGGAGAAGAACACCTCCCATATTTTCACTATCCCCTCACTGTTCAATAGTATTTTTGCCGGCTTAAAACACTGCACTTTGCCTACGAATTTCTGCAACTGCTCCTTTCTTGCCACGGCTATAGTAACGCCCATCTGCCCATCCCGCAGTTGGTCGGCCCGCCAGGCAAGCTCGATTTGCTCCGGAGGCAGCGGCAGGCGTGTCTCAGCCTGCAATTCGATGATCGATTCAATTTCTTTGTCTCCCACGGCAGGCACAGTAGTACGGTGAAAAATCGTTCCCTCCGTGTTAAAGCCGGCTACAATCATCCTGTCGCTATCGGTGTCTTCGAGTGCGGTCGGCTCGACGGACAAGCCGCACTCGGTGGCAAACTCTCTCCAGCCCATATCAGCGTCTTCGCTGTTCCGGATCCAGAGAATCTCGAAAGACCCATCCTGTTTCCGGAGTTCCACGCCCTTGAATTCGTTATCATCATTTACGATGGCTACTACGGACTGCCATACCATATTTGAATTGTTATTATTCATATCGTTCAATTTTCACTCCAAAGGCAATCAAGAACCTCGGCAATAATCGATTATCAGTTATTTGTTTCCTGGTACCAAAAAAGTATCCGGCAGGGCGTCGAACTCCTGTCCACAACCGCTTCTGTCTGCAGTGTCGTCCCGCTTACTCCGTTTCTGTCGGCTGTCGCAAAACAGCGAATCGTAAAAATGTCCGAACTGGTCGTAATATAATCCTCGAGCTGCCCAAAAATATCGTTACTCAAAATGCCCTGCTCGGTCAGTTCGGAAATATCTTCTATTCCGTCAGCCAGTGTTTCCCTAAAAGCTATTATTGCCTGGGCGGTACGTTCGGCTTCATCTCCTCCGCCAAGTAAAGCTGCCAGAACTATGTCCGAGGCTGTATTGATATTTACTTTTGCTGATGTTTGATCAGTGCTTTCGGAAGTTTGGTCTGTGCCTCCGGATGGTTGTCCGGTATTTCCAGAGGATTGTTGTGTATTTCCGGATGGTTGTCCAGTGTCTCCGGAGGGTTGTTCCTGGTTTTCAGATGTTCTTCCCTGATCTTCGGAAGTTTGTGCCTGCCCTACGGATGTCTGCCCTGTATCTCCGGGTGTTTGTGCCTGCCCTCCGGGCGTTTGCCCCGTATCTCCGGATGTTTGTCCCTCGCCACTTGCATTGTTGTCATTAGTATAGCAAGTCAGGTATGCAGCCCATCCCACATCCAATATGTTATCGCCGTCATCCGCCGGCGGACTTTCCTGTCCATCTCTTTCGTTATAATCCAGCCGCCCGTTGAGGTTTGTATCTTCCCCATAGAAAAGCTCCTCCGTAACATCCTTGACCAGAAGCAGTTCACGGAGAGTCCTGAAAGGACCGTTCTGAGCCATGTATCCGTATGTCAAACCCTCATAATAACCGCTTTCAACTCCTGCCCCGCTCGGCATATCATCGCTGTCCCGCCAGTCGATTATTGCATCCGCAATCTCTTCGACCATGTCGGGTAATCCCAAAAGCTGCTCTTTCGTAGCGGCGTTTATGTTCAATTTACTCGACTCATCAATGACCCGAACGGTGAACCAGCACCGATCCAGCATGATATCATTGAAGTCTTCCTCGTTTTCACTCCACAGGTCCAGCAAACTGTCGTTTTCTGTCTCGTCCTCATTCAGCACCGCCATCGCCTTCTCTATCCCTGCCCGACAAGCCCACTTGCATCGAACCGCTTCCATTCTGGCGAGGCAGACTTTCATATCGAGCCGGCTCTTGCGACCCAGTATCGCAGTCATGACCATAAGCACCACGACCATCCAAAGAACCGCTATAATAACAAGCCCTTTGTTTTTACGGCGGATGCCCGCTGTCATCGCTAAATTCTTATCGTTCTTTATTTTTGTTATCGTTTTCATTTGTTAGCCCCGATACTCATACCGGAGCCGCCCATTTTAGTTTTATTCGCTACTTGCCTGACCGCCTGCGGTTGTCTCACCGCCTTCCAGGATACTCACATCTCCTGCCTCCGCCCGGGCCAGGTTCACAATAATCGATTCCGAAGGTGGATTGCTACGATCTGGTTGCATGGCTGCAATGGAGATTGAAACCAGGTCAGGCAGGGCCTGCATTTCCTCCGGCCATTCATCAGACCACTCTTCACCGTCAAAATACTGCACTTCGAAAAGAGCAATGTCCTCAGCAATAACCGTCAGGATTCCTCCCGGTTCAAGCTCTTCGCTGGGATTAGGCCACAACCGCCTCATCAGTGACGAAGTTTCGCCTTCCTGCATGAGGTAGTATTCCACTTCATACAAATCACCTTCCGGCTGGTCAATTCTGGCCTTGGTCCTCCCGATAGTGTAAAAAATCAGATAACTCGTATAGTTATCCCCCTCAAGTGCTTCAACTGTACCGATAAATTTAGTGTTTTCAATGTCATCGTCATTGTAAAGATTCTGAAGGTCCCGCGCTATCATGTTAGCAGCAAATCTGACTTCCGCCGCGGCGTTAATGTTGCTGTCCACCATCTCGGCACTGGCCATAATCGCCCTGAGCGCACCTACCGAGACCATCGCGATAAACACGCCTATCGTCGATGCCACCAAAACTTCCACTAACGTAAATCCGGTTCTTTTCGAAAGCATTTCTTTTAATCACTCTTGCCCGGTTTCGGCACTACTTTCTTCCGACAGAGTCTCTCCGTTGAGCATAGTATCGACGGAAATACTGTAGGGCCTGTTTCTATCAATCCAGCTAACCGTCAACGTCACCAGATACAAACTGTCAATCTCCTGGTATTCGGTATCGATTTTCCAATTATATACGTAACCGGAATCATCATTTTCTCCCTCCAATTGACCCATTTCGACGATTTCATCAATGCCGATGTAGTCAATCAAACTAAGCTGCTTATCTACTAATGAGGCCGCCATTTCATATCGCCTGTTAAGATGTGTTCCGGTCAGCGCCTGGGTGCCGATTGCTCCTACGATCATGACGGCCCCGCAGAGAATAATACTCGACGCGACCACCTCGACCAGAGTAAAACCTTTTGTTTTGGTCTTCGCCAACATAATCATTCCGCGTCCAAATCAGTAGTGCCGACTTTCACGTTTTCAGTCGTCCCAAAATACATTTTCACTCTACCGGTGGCGGGGCTGATACTTATTGTGTAATGCGTATACCCGTCGCCGATTTGAACAACCGACGATTGCGCAGTGCCGTTCGGTGAAAATGTAATCGTCTGCTGCTCCTCACTGACCGATTGTGTTTCCCAGCCGCTCGGCATAATATCAACAGACTCGAATACAACGTCGCCTTGAAACTGCACGGGTTTACAATAAAAATTCTTCACTATTTCCTGCTGTGCCTGCCCGGTTTCTTCATCCCACAGTACGGTCGTCAGGTAAAATCCGTTATTGGCCTGATCCAATTCAATCTTGTACTGGCTTTGTTTCTCCACGGCTATCAACCTCGCATATTTGGCGGTAAGAAAAAAATCATACGCCGCCTTTTCCACCTGCATCTTTCTGAAGGTGCCTACATACAGACCGGCGCCTGCACCGGAGACCAGCCCGATGATTAGTACCACCATCAGCACCTCGGAGATGGTAAAGCCCTTTCGTCTTGTTTTGCTGTTCACTTTCACGTTATGCGATCTCAAATTCGGTAGCCGACAACCATATTACTCGTTTATGATATCTGCGTTGTCGCCCTCGCCGCCGTCCATTGCGTCCGCTCCCAGGCTTACCAAATCAAAACTGCCCGGGTTGTACTCGCCTTCCGCAATATAAATATATGGATTCTTCCACAGGTCAAGCAGGTCGCTGCGCTTCAGATAGGGGCCGTTCCACTTGCCCTCTTCCATATCCGAAGGCGGCAAAACCAATACCTCAAGCCCCTCGGAGTCGTCCGGATATCTCTCGCAGTCAATGTAAAAGCGGGCGAGCGCATTTTCGATAATTGCCATCTTCGCCAGGGACAAGTCCGCTTTCGTCTTGCCGATACCCGAGAACATCCTCGGCGCGACAAACGCTGCAAGCATCGTTATAATCAAGACAACGACAAGCAACTCTACAAGTGTAAATGCCTTTCTTTTCCTGTTCTTCCGCTCCATTTTGCTACCTCTCAATAAACGATTTTGCGAATAGTACATTATGAATCATGCCGCGAATGAGCGTTAAAACATTCCACCGCCGAGTTCCATGGCAATTATCGGCAGCAGAGTCGCTGCAATGATGAAACCAATCACTAATGCCAGCAGCAATATCAAAATCGCGGGGAAAATCGACATAAACTTGTTAATGGCGGAGTCCGCTTCAGAGTCGAATGTGTCGGCGGCATTCAACAATAATTCATCGAGTTTCCCGGTCTGCTCGCCCACCGCGACAATCTGAACCAGCAATGGCGGGAAATAACCGGACTCGCCCAAAGGATCGGCCAGAGGCTCGCCCCGTTTGACTTTTTCCGCTACTGAGTCAATTTCCCTGCCCAACAATTCATTACCAAGCGTATCACGAACTACCCCCAGGGCCTCCAATATAGTAACACCTCCCTTTGTCAGCGCCCCGAGTGTTCGTGCAAATCGACCCACCGATATCGTCCGTAAAACCGGACCTAAAATCGGTATTCGAAGCTTAAACGCATCGCACTGGAGGCGACCCGTTGTTCTCGTCCATTTTATCAGGCGATAAAATCCCACGCTTAACGCAGCGAGGACTATCCACCCCGGGATACTCGTAAACAAACCTTTAATAAACCCGCTGATACCCATCAATATCCTTGTCGGCAACGGCAGGACTGTCAGGTCGGCACCCAAAGTGCCTATTATCTTCGGCAATATCACGGTTATGACGATGGTTACCGAGACAAGACCGAGACACAAAACGAAAATAGGATAGGCGGAGGCATTTTTCATATTTGTTTTGATCTTCTCTTCCCTGGTCAGCATATCCGCCAACTGAACCGAAGTCTGTTCAAGTATTCCGCCTGTTTCACCGACTCGTATCATCGACAGATACAAAGGGCTAAATACCCTCTCATGCTTGGCCATAGCTTCCGAAAGAGATTGCCCGGAACTGACGGCATCTACGAGATCACCCAGCAATTCTTTTGTTGCTATCTTATGCTGCTGTTTGCGAAGAAGCTCAAGTCCGTTAAGCAGCGGAAGTCCCGCCCGCAAAGCCGTACTGAGCTGGGTCGTCATCGCCAAAACATCTTTGCTCGATACTCTTCGCGAGCCGAATTTCAAAAGCTGCCCCACATCCGAAGCCGCCGTCTTGGCCTGGCTGTCGCTGGGATCGTGCGACCGAACATCTTTGGTCAATTCTGTTACGAAATTGCCTTTTTCAGTCAGAGCTACAACTGCGCTTCTGCGGTCAATTGCCTCTATCGTTCCCGCAACGTGCCCGCCCCTCTGATCTACCGCCTTATAAGAAAACCAATTCACTTTAGGTATCTCACCTTTCGTATTTCATATCTCTTCCGAGATGACGTTTCACTTTTTACTCTCTAATCTTCCTCGCCGATACTCTTGGCAACTCTGAAGATTTCCTCAATAGTGGTAATACCTTCTGATACTTTGGTGAGACCATCGTTCACCATGCTTACGTGGTCCGGGGGGGCCGCTTTGATAATCTGTTCGGTCGTCGGACTTGCTGCGATCAGCTCACGGAGCGTTCCCGTGATCCTGAGCAGCTCATATATCCCGATCCGCCCGCTCATGCCGGTTTGTCCGCATTCGTTGCAACCGGCGCCATGATAGAACTTCGTATCAGGCTGAATCTTCATCGAGCCATTCAAACTTTTGATTAGATGTTCGTCCGGCTTGTACGATTCCTTGCAGTTGGGACAAATCGTACGGATAAGCCTCTGTGCCATAACCGCCTCAAGGGAGCTGGCCAGAAGGAACGGCTCTACGCCCATGTCGATTAATCTCGTCACGGCCCCGGGAGCATCGTTCGTATGAAGTGTCGAAAAGACAAGGTGGCCGGTCAAAGCCGCACGAATTGCTATATTAGCAGTCTCACGGTCTCGAATCTCACCCACCATGACAATGTCCGGATCGTGGCGAAGAATATGCCGCAGGCCAGTAGCGAAAGTAAGACCTCTTTTCGGATTGACAGGCATCTGGTTAATGCCTTCGAGCTGATACTCGACAGGATCTTCTATAGTTATCATTTTCACGGCAGGGGAGTATATCTTGTTGAGCGAAGCATAAAGCGTCGTTGTCTTGCCGCACCCGGTCGGCCCCGTAACGAGCACGATACCATGTGTCCGGTGCAGACATTGATCGAAACCTTCCAGACACTGATCGTTCATTCCCAAATCGTGAAGTTTCATCATGGATGTCGACCGGTCCAAAATTCTCAGCTCAATGGATTCGCCGAATACGGTTGGAACGGTCGAAACACGCATATCGACTCTGCCCTTCTTGCCGGAAAATTCGATATGCCCATCCTGCGGCACAAATCGCTCGGCGATGTTCATGCCTGCCATAATCTTAATTCTGGAGATAATAGCCGCCTGGAGCCGCTTCGATGAAGGCGTCCTCTCAACAAGCATCCCGTCAACTCTGTACTTGATTTTTACCTGATGCTCGAACGGCTCGATGTGAATATCACTGGCCCGGGCCTCAATCGCTTCGAGTATTACCAGGTTCACGAGATTTACCAGGGATGGCTCTCTTGCAAGCTCGTTCAGCTTCGCCGGCGAGTAATCCCCATTATCCAACTCATGGTTCTCTATTCGCTGTTCGACCGGCACAAGATCATCCATCATCCTTGCCACATTGCTGCCGTAGAATTTCAATATTGCATTCTCCATCTCCTTCGGCTCGGCATAATATCGATGCACCGAACAACCGGTTACCAGCCGCAAATCCTCGATAACCTGCGGCTGAAACGGATCCGTCATTGCCACTTTTAACCGGCCGTTATCCTGGCTTAATGGCATAATATTGTATTTGCTGACCAATTCGGCCGGTACAAGCCCTACGATTTCACCGCTTATCGAAATATTATTCAAATCGACCTTGTCTATTCCTGCCTGATGCGCAAGTGCTTCATTGAGCTGAGCTTGCGTTACATAGCCGAGATCCAGCAATATCTGGCCCAATCGCCGGTGCTCGATCTTCTGTTCCGCTAATGCGTATTTAAGGCCGGACTCATCAAGGTACGATCTTTCACAAAGCAACTCACCTAACTTTTTCCGTTGTCGCAATTTCATTCCTCTCTAACCGTTTGTAAAAAACTCTGTTATAATCCTATGTCTATATAAATAAAGAACTTACCTAAACGCTAAAAACAATTTGACTCAGCCCGCAACGTTATCGGACAGAGTCAACTCATAACTACCTTCTCAGACGCTTGAGAATACGGTTTTCTTACAAAAAAATGCTTTTTGTTGGCAAAAACTTATACCAATTCTATTTATCATTGCCGTTAATTCCAAAATGTCATTCCCGCGAATGCGGGAATCCAGTCTTTATAACGTAAATTTAGGGCCATATATTCGTATAGACATCTAAAACCGCCGTATGCTATCTGAAAAAAAGGCGATTTTTCACATTTTTTGGT
>JBARRE010000691.1:0-2902 GCA_049644065.1 Sedimentisphaerales bacterium
CCCGTATGGCCCGTGCATGATCAAGTGCTTGTAGGTTCAACATATATACGGGATTCTAAGCAGCTAACGAAACAGCTAACGCGTCTAACTATCGAGTTAGGTTATTACATTGGGGACTTTCCTCGTACCGTTCATCGTGCTCTTGAACAAGATGAGAAAAATCCTCGTAAAGTACCGTCTGTTGATCGATATTATTCAAGAAGTATCACTGAATGGTTTGGGGGATTTCGGGGCTTTAATAAACTCAATGAATTGTTAAATTGGCGAGATGATGAGATCTTGATACCTTATACGAGCCAGGCTTTTTCTGGGGAACGGCTTTTAAGTACAACAGTCGACAACCAGCATATTCCATGTGAAAAGGAAAGAGGTTCAGGGAAAAGGCGTTATCCATATAATATGAGTACCTGTACACGAATTGAAATTCATTATCAACCTTCGACGTTAGAATATTTCTTTCCATATGATGGGCAGCAAAATCTTTTGAGCCCAAGCGAGAAAGAGTTTTTACACTCAATGAAAACCTTTGTTGTAGAAAATCAAGACAACATCAAGATCATTGCCGATGAATTAAATAAGGGAAAGCGAGCTGCTGGTATCGTGCTTCAGAGAAATGCAGCTTGTTTGACCTGCTATCATGACGATGAGCGCCTGATGTCCTTTTCCATTTACAATGATAATTCCATTGTGACCAAGGGAAGGCACCGATTTGAATACCCGAATGGTTTAGAGAGCCTCAGGAAGCTCACACCACACGTACAACAAATTCATTTGCGTGTAAATTGTGCTGCCAATTTGAAACATCTCTGGAACCGATTTTGTTTATATGAAAAAGTTACGAAGCCGGGATTTTTCAGTAAACGTGTAACATCATACCCGGCTCCAAACAAGTGGTGTGAATCGATATTACGGGCTTATCGTACTTCAGATAAGAACGATGAATATCCTGTGAAGCCGTTTAAATGCCCTAGTGCGGGTTATGGAGTATGCCACTATGCCATGAATCCAAACTGCAAATTGGAATCGCCTCCAGACATGGTCCTACTGTTTGAAACTAAAGGCGGTTTGAACCAGCACGGCGGGCCGGAGCTATTTACTTTCGACAACCACGAACTAAAGGGGGGTTGCGTCCTCTTAAACGACGGCACGGTCAAGTTCATACGCACCAAAGAAGAACTCCAGCAACTCCGATGGAAATGAAAAATACTATAGACATTCAAGAATGGCGCTTTGTTAAGCGGCATGATTAATTCTTCATTGTACTCTTGCCGTTTTCAAAGATGGATAATGTTCATCTTCCGGGTAGAACACTCGCACTCCCAATCCTCCCACCCGTTCGGAATTAGAAGGAACGAAATGGGCATTCACGGGACTGTATCTTACTTATTAGTTAGCAGCTTTACCATTTTTGATGATTAAAGAAGTATAGTCGTTTTCTGACCACTATTTGACCTGTCTGGTACGTATTAGTGGTACGTACGAGTTAACCGCTTTCCATAAGTCTCATGATATGAGATACCTACACGGTCTTGAGTGCCGGCTCAGTGAGCCGATAGTCTTTATTGCCTAACAAGTCTTAAAACGAGCACTTCAGTAGATCAGATAGGGAATAGAACATTCACTTTTCGTAAGAATCCTGAATCGGCGGAGCATAGGGGTCAGACCTTAAGTTATAATATAACACTTGACAGCCAGTCTGATTTGTGGTACTGTTTGCCTCATGGCTCGTCCGTTACGTATATGTTATGAAGGTGCGGTCTACCACGTCACTGTTCGTGGGAATGAACGTCGTGCCATTTTTCTATCGAACGAAGACCGTGAACGTTTTATGCAGAAGCTGGCGGAAAGTGTTCGGCTGTATGATGTTCGGTTGTATCTGTTTTGCCAAATGACCAATCACGTCCATATGGTATTGGAAACCCCTCAAGCCAATCTGAGTCGTTTCATGCAACGACTGAAAACGGCCTATGCGGTTTATTTCAATACTAAGCATAATCGACATGGCCACCTGTTTCAGGGGCGGTTCGGTGCACATGTGGTGGAGGAAGATCAGTACATTCTAAAGCTGAGTCGTTATGTTCACCTGAATCCGGTATTTGTTAGTGCGCACAAGAAGAAAAGCGATCGGGAACGGTTGCAGATTCTCCGGAACTACCCTTGGAGTAGCTATCGCAGCTATATTGGCCGTAGTGCCCGGTTGGACTTTGTCGACTATGATCCGGTTTTATCCATGATGGATCCGCCCAAGAAAAAGCGGCCTGCTTCGTATCGGCGTTTTGTCGAAGGCGGCATTCGAAACATCGACACGGCCTTTATCGATACTAAGCGGCACTCACGGTTCTGTATAGGCTCGGACGAGAGTCATGAACGTACTCAGCAGCGGTATGTGGAAATGCTTCAGGCCTATGACAGCAAAGAGGATGTATCCTTCCGGCGTGAGGGCCGATACCACAGTGCTGATGAGGTGTTGAGTGCCACCCTGGAGATACTGAACGTTCCCAGGGAGGCCTTGATGAAGCGCTGCAGGAACAGCACGGTTCGTCCGTTAGTTGCCTATGCACTATGCCGGTATGCCGGCAGCACCCAACGCGAGGCGTCAGAGATCATGGGCGGTTGCAGTGGCGTGGCCGTGTCTCTACAACTGAAAAAGCTGCATGAACAGGCAACAAAAGACAAAGACCTACAGAAAATTGTAGCAAAACTTGAGAAGAGATTGGCTTCACTTGTGAGTTAACTTATAACTTAAGGTCTGGCCCCTTAGGGGCCTCCAGTACTACAATGAACGCCTTCATAGCTCCATTGGTTATGTCACGCCGAAGGACAAACTTGAAGGTCGTGCCGAAGCGATCCATGCAGCACGGGATGCCAAATTAGCTGTGGCTCGTGAGGCTCGCAAGGCCAG
>JBARRE010000692.1:0-2493 GCA_049644065.1 Sedimentisphaerales bacterium
TGCCGCGGGATCTGTGGTGAAAAACGAGTTGCCATCCTTCTTGTCAAAGGCATCCGCGAGTTCTGGATTGATATTGTTCGAGGCGCGCCAGGCATGTTTGCAGCTCCAATACAGGAGAGAATGAGAACGGAGCGAGAAAGGAATTGGCAAGTCTTCATTCGGTTTCCCCTTCAACTAATTAGGAAGTTGCTTTTTTGCGACGACTGGTCGGAAACTCCATTGCAGTGTCCTCGGGTTGTCCGTAGCTAAGGAATTTCGGGCTGCAAATGCGTCGGCGGCGCATCCGCTGTCTTGAGGTGGAGAACGGCCGGGCCGTTGAATGGGGGACGGAACTCCCGCCTCCCGCCCGGCCAGTCGAATCGTCCCGAGCCGGTCTGTCGGTTTGCCGTCGGATCGAACCACTCGCGTCGGTATGTTCCCGCTGCTAAGCCGACAGAAAAAGGTCCGGTGCCCGGCTGGTAAGCCAAAACCTCAGCACTGGAGCTCCTTAAGCAATACCGTGTGGAGCACTCCGCCGGATCAGCCGTGGGCGTCATGTGGGCAAGGTCGATTCTCTCGGCCCAGCGTGCTGTGGCGCCCATGGCGCGGCGGACACCTTGCCAGCGCGCTTCGGGATCCGCCTCGATGTGGTGCGGCGATGTCTTGTAGGGGTCCATGAAGATCGGGTTGAGTCCCCGGCAGAACGACTTCCATACCCATTTCGCGTCACCCCCTACACCCCACAGGTGGTCGGTGTCGGTAATGACGACCTTCGAGCCATCCGCTACTGGCGGGTTGACCGCATACGTCCAAGCCCCTCTTCCACGCCCCGTGCTCTCGCCACGGGGAGAAACGGCCTCGGCCGGACTGTCGAACAGGTCAGCATCCTTGCCCGAACCGGCCATTCCATCCCAGGTGAACGACATCCAGACGGGATGCTGTTTCGGCTTGCCTCTCTCGTATTCGTGGATCAAATCGATCATGTGGTATTGCCACCGGGCAGAATCCCCGTGGCTCTCGTTGGAAATCTCATAGATCACGTTGTCCAGATCGCTGATCGTATCGATGACTTTGCGGACGTAGGCTTCCTGCAGCCGCGTCACGTGCGGCAGTGCAAGCGTATGGGTTTCATACCCCTCGCCGTCGCCGTTCAAATCCCCGTCGATGCCGTTGATGTTGTTGGCTACGTTGAAGGGATGGGCCTGCCACGGGCTTTTCTGGCGCTCCTTGCTCTTGCGGGCAACACTGAACCCTTGGAACAGCATGACTCCCACGTAGACGCCCCGATTCTGGGCAGATTCCACACGACGGCGCAGGCGCTGGAAGTAGGCGGGGTCGAATCGGGTGAGATCGAGCTTCGGTTTCCCGTCAAAGGCAACACCGGGCCCCGTCCGCTGAAAAGGCAACGGTCCCAGCTCGACCGCCCGTGAATCCGGCAATATCCACAGGGACGATTCCCAGTTCCAGAGCCGGAAGAAGCTGTGTTTGTGCTGCCCGAGGAAATCGAGGAAGCCTTCATAGTCAAAGGTCAGATCGGTCCCGGTCAAGGTGCCGTCCTGCAGATCGAGCCACGTGTAGGAGCCGGTCAGATAGATGGCCCTTCCCGAGCAGTCGGTAAAGTAGCGCGGGTTGTCGGGATGAACTCGCAGAGATTCCGAGGAGCGGGCGCGTTCGGCGGGTTTCGACGGAATCGAGGCCAAGTCCGCGCCAGGCATGCTTGTAGTTCCCATACAGGAGAGAATGAGAACGGAGCGAAAAAGGAATTGGCAAGTCTTCATTCGGTTTCCCTTTCAACTGATTAGGAAATTATACTACAATCATTTAACATCATGACGTACGACTTTTTCACTTCTATTCCTTCGGATAAGTACTGACTATACTTGAAGCTTCCTTGTGAATCCAGTGTGAAGTCCTAATGTGTGCCATCTTCTCTCCAGTTGCCCCACACTGTTTTCCCGTTGACACTGATACCTTCCGGCAGCCATAAACCAAATTCATTTCCCGGCCAATCGGCATATTCAATAGCTATTGTCGTACATCCTTTGGGACGATGACCATCATACATCCTGTCATGAACATTAATGTTAAACTTTTGCTGGGAGTTTTTCCCAATACGAGAACCCAAAGCAGAATGGCCGCTTGAAGTCAGCATCGTTCCGCAAACTGCTGCGGAAGCACTTTTCATAAAGTTTCGCCGGGTAAGATTGATGTTTTTTCGGTTAGACATTAACGTATCCTTGATTTTTGGTTCTTATTCAACAAAATATACCCGTATCATTCTGCCTGGCAGGGCCAACTACAAAGCTTTGCCGATAGCGAGATCGCAAAAACCGCAATGGGTGTTTTAATTCAGGATCAGTATATTAAAATTGCCTTCGGCACCCTCAACGGCCTTATCAGTCTGTTTTTGGCCGCCGCAACCATTTGCGACGACATTATGCTATAATTTCTCTCTCAAGCACGCCAGGGACGGCGCCTGTTGAAATTTTTATCGCTCAGTATGTTTTTCGCGAT
>JBARRE010000693.1:0-2786 GCA_049644065.1 Sedimentisphaerales bacterium
ACTGAATTTCCGGGCCGATATTGTATCGCCCAAGCAGATACATTCCGCCGTAGCAAATGATATTCGTAACAAGCCCGGCGACACCTGCCATTGGCGGGGCTGTTTTCACTATCAGGCCGAACGCGAACACCGCCAGGATACCCGGCGAAAGCAGCCCCTGGACTTCCTGGATAATAGTGAAAATACTGTTGCTGATATTCGGATCGCCTAACTTTGGAGCCAGCCAAATCGCCACAAACGCGAACACCACAACGCATATACGGCCTAATGTGACAATACTTTTTTGTGTCGCTTTTGGTGAAATGTATTTTGTGTAAATATCCATCGTAAAGATAGTCGATGCCGCATTGAGCATGGCAGCCAGTGAACTGACGATTGCACCGAGCAAGGCGGCCAAAACGAAACCGACTAAACCGGTATTTTGGGGCAGAACGTTACTAAGTAATTGCCCCAGAGCCGTATCATATTTATAAGCGATAAATTTCTCGCTTGTGACCGGAATTCCCGCAGCGTTTGCAGCTTCTTTGACGGAGGTATTATACCCTTCCAATTCCGCTTTCAGATTGGGGAAGGCCGATGTCCATGATTTATCGTCAGATTCGAATACTGTATATTCTTTCAATTCAAGTTCATCGTATTTTTCCTGTGTTATAGGCAGTACGAACGGATTAGATGTTTTAACCGCCTTTTGAGCAGCGTCATCGGGATATATCGCAATCATGAATTTCTGCTGGTTCCATGCAGCGACAGCGTCATCGCCCGGAGCCTGTGCGGTTTCAACCATTTCAGTATCGGGATTGGCCATCATATACTTTGCGATGACCGGGGCATTATCCCCGACCGCCTGATCTTTCATGTCCTTTGAGTAAAGGTTGAAGGCTATAATACCCGGGATTACGACAACGAACGGAACGAGCAGCTTCATAAAAGCCGAGAACACGATACCTTTTTGTCCCTCGGATAATGATGATGAAGCCAGTGTCCGCTGGGTGATGTACTGATTCAAACCCCAGTAGTAGAAGTTCGGTATCCACAAGCCGAGCATGAGCGCCGTATAAGGCAGCACTTTGTCATCCTTGGGCAGGAACATATTCATTCTGACCTTGTTCAGTTCCCAGAACCGGTCAATTGCTCCGGTATCTTGAGCAAAGGTTTTAACTCCGACTGCTCCGGTTTTGACATTCTCTATAAAAGCAAGGCCATCGGTTGTCGAGCCGAGTTTCTTGAATGCGTACAGCATGACGACGCCGCTGCCGATAATCAATGCGCTTCCCTGAATCAGGTCGGCCCATGCACAGGCTTTAAGACCGCCGGCGGTAACATAAACCATTGCGATAAAACCAATCACGATAGCCGCCTGCAGCAATGAAACATCACGGCCCATTTTTCCGGCCATAGTCTGAATTGTCAGGGCGCCGGAGTATGTCACCGAACCGAGAAGTACAAGATAAAGAAAGATAGTGCCGACCGCCATAATAGTACGAGCTGTGGCGTTGTAGCGTACTTCGAGGAATTCGGGCATTGTATAGATGCCCGCCCTTAGGAAATAAGGCAGAAAGAAAAAACCGACCACAACAAGGGTGATCGCCGCCATCCACTCATAGCTGGCTATCGCCAAACCGACATGACTGGCTGCGTTACCGCTCATGCCTACTAATTGCTCCGATGAAATGTTGGCTGCAATCAGCGAGAATCCGATCAGCCACCATTTCAGGCCGCGACCGGCAAGAAAGTAATCTTCGCTGGTTTTCTCGTGCCGGCTCTTCCAAAGTCCGATTGTGATCACGGCGGTAATGAAGCCCAAAAACACCGCAATATCGAGAAAGCTGAATACCATGATAACTCCTTTCCTTTTACTTTATCCTTAAACCAATCGTTATGGTTTAACTATCGTACGGGATATTTTATGTACAAATACTTGAAAAATCATCTATTTTCCAATAAAAAATACTAATCATGAGCGATGTTACCCGAATTTTGGCTGCAATTGAGCAGGGCGATGCCCGGGCGGCGGATGAGTTGCTGCCACTGGTCTATCAGGAGCTGCGTCGTCTGGCCGCTCAGAAAATGTCCCATGAGCCGCCCGGCCAGACGCTCCAGGCAACCGCGCTTGTCCATGAGGCCTATATCCGGCTGGTCGGTTCGCAAGAGCAGAACTTCAGCGGACGTACCCATTTCTTCGCCGCGGCTGCCGAGGCAATGCGACGAATCCTAATCGATAATGCTCGCCGGAAACAACGCCTCAAGCATGGCGGCGGTCAACAGAAAATCGATCTCAATGATATAGAGCCTGCTATTGAAGCTCCTTCGGATGATTTGATCGCATTGGATGAGGCCCTTGCCAGGCTTGCGAAGATGGACAAGGTAAAGGCCGACCTGGTCAAACTCCGCTATTTTGCGGGACTCACACTCGAACAAGCGGCCGGCATTCTCGATCTGCCCGAGAGAACAGCCAAAAGGTATTGGGCCCACGCCCGGGCCTGGCTGTATCGGCAGGTTAACGAAGGCCGGTAGCTACGGTTTATACAATTTTCTTTTTTCATCGGAATTATGGCCCGAAACCGGCCCGAACGGCGCATTACTTAATGGGGACAAAGAATAAGACGCCGGAAGGCCTAATAAGGGAGCTAAAATCATGGCGACAGAAAACTTCAAAGAAGCTGGGGAAATCTTTCAAAATGCGATTGAAATAGATGATCCGGCAAAAAGAGCCAGTTATCTGGAAGATGCCTGTAAGGAAGATCCTAAGCTGCGGGCAGAGGTGGAGGCTTTGCTCAGTGCCCATG
>JBARRE010000694.1:0-5353 GCA_049644065.1 Sedimentisphaerales bacterium
GCGGTCAGTATCATCCTTGCAGTAACAGGTTGGGCCGGCAGGGCTGGTGCCGTCTTTACCGTAATTGGGGCATCATTTGGTCCTGTTTGCGGTGCGATGATGGTCGATTACTTAATGGCCGGTAAGAAATGGGCCGGTCCTCGGGCCGGTTGGAACATGGCCGGCTGGATTTCATGGGTTGTCGGCTTTATCGTGGGCATGATGCCGCTCGTGAGTCTGCCGCTCGTGGGCAAGGTAAACATCCCAGCCGCACCGCTGATGGCATTTATTGTCGGTGCCGTGCTTTACTTCATCCTGGCCAAGGCGGGGATGGAATCGAAAGTCCTTGAAATGGCTGCCGCTCCTGCTGAAGCCGAAGCTGCACCAAAGGAAGCACCGGCGTAAAAAGCTCAGGGCGAAGAAAAGGGCGAGTAATATTTAGAGAATTTGTGAATATTCTTATTGCTTGATGAAATTGATAAGAACGGCAGGGATTCGGGAATAAATCGGATTCCTGCCGTGTTTTTGTGGAAATTTGGGTTTGAAACTAAGCGTATTATTAACAGGTACTTGCGTGCGGATTTTTTGGGGTCGTATCCTCTAAGCAATACGAATAAAAGAAAAAAATATACTTTTGAGTAGCTTGACAACGTCATATAAATAGGATAGCATCATCGTTCCGGTTTTGTGAGTACCGGGCAGTTTGCTGACGATGAGCAGTTTCATAAGTTTGATAGGATTTTTAATTTTGAGGTAAAAAGGAAATGATGACGAAAAATTTTGGTTCAATTGTAAAAATCTGTGTCTGTGTGTTGATTGCGATGTCTTTATGCATTATTCCGTCCTGCAAGAAATCGGAACCTTCCGATGAGGGCTCCGGCCAACAGTCCATTAGCGCAACTCCTCCAACAACTCCTGCTCCGAGTACGATTAAGCCTGTTGCTGAAGAGCCCGAGAAGCCTGCCGAAGCCGTGACGGAAGCTGTTGCCGAGACGCCGGCTGAGGTCGAGGCGGAAGCACCGGCCGCTGCTGCCGATACTGCAGGTTTGGTTCCGATTGATATTAAACTGCCCAAGCCGATGTTCGTCGGCACGCCGCAGGATACGAAGGTGCCTAATCTCGAAAAACCGCTGGGCAAGGCACGCCCCCCGTTTTTGGCTCCTGAGGGAACAAAAAATGTCGCCTTAGGCAAGCCGATTGCCAGCAGTGATGAAGAACCGATCATAGGCGAGATCGAAATGATCACCGATGGTGATAAGGAAGCGGCCGACGGCAGTTATGTCGAGTTAGGCCCGTTTGTGCAGCACGTCACGATCGACCTGGAAGCGATGTACGAGATTTATGCCATTGTGGCGTGGCATTATCATAAGCAGGCCCGCGTTTATTTTGATATGGTCGTGCAGGTCGCTGATGATGCTGATTTTATCACGAACGTCAAGACCGTCTTCAACAATGACATTGACAACTCTGCCGGACTCGGAGTTGGTAAAGATAAGCATTACACGGAAACTAACGAGGGCAGACTTTTCGATGTGCTTGCCCAGGGCATCAAGACTCGTTATGTCCGTCTCTACAGCAACGGCAATACCAGCAACGACTTAAACCATTATATTGAGGTTGAGGTTTACGGCAAGCCGGTACAATAACATGGCTAAAAAGGGTTGCGTCCTTATTTTGGCCGCGGCAATTGTTGCGCTTGCGCTGCGCTTGCCGCGGCTTGAGCAGCGTCCGATGCACGGTGACGAGGCGGTTCACGCCATCAAGTTCGGAGAATTGCTTGAGCAGGGTCTCTATGCATACGATCCGGACGAATACCATGGCCCGACGCTTAATTACCTGACGTTAATCCCTGCCGGACTTACCGGTGCCAAAAATCTGATACAGGTCAGCGAGTTTACCCTGCGCATCGTGCCCGTTTTTTTCGGTGTGTGCCTGGTCCTGTTGCTATTGCTGGTGATAGACGGCCTGGGAACAGCAGCAGCGGTTTACGCCGGGGTATTGACCGCCATCTCGGCGGCGATGGTTTTTTACAGCCGTTACTATATTCAGGAAATGCTCCTGGTCTGTTTCACTTTTGGCGCGATTGTATCCGGCTATAGGTATACTCAGAGCAAAAACATCGCCTGGGCTTTGTTAACAGGAGCATTCCTTGGGCTTACACACGCCACCAAGGAAACATGCATCATCGTTTTTGGTTCCATGTTTTTGGCCGTTCTGCTCACACTCGTGACGGGGCGCCCGAAAAGCTCTTATGCGAAAGCAGTCAAAGCGGTAAAACCGTTGCATCTTATCGCCGGTCTTGCTACCGGCGTAATTGTCTCGGCCCTGTTTTTTTCATCGTTTTTGTCCAATCCCGGCGGTGTTCTGGATTCGCTTCGAACGTATGTGACTTATTTCAATCGAGCAGGTAGCAGCAACCTGCATATTCATCCATGGCATTACTACCTCAAAATGCTCATTTATTTTCGATACGGCGGCGGGCCCATCTGGACCGAAGGGCTCATCGTTTTTTTGGCCGCGGTTGGTTTTATCGCTGCAATGCTGAGAAAAGGCCCGGCCTCTGTTAATATTCAACTGCTCAGATTCATCGCCTTTTATACGCTCATTTTGACCGTCATTTATTCGGCGATCCCATATAAAACGCCCTGGTGCGTATTAGGATTCCTGCACGGCATGATTCTATTAGCCGGCGTCGGGGCGGTAGTTCTGGTCAAGCTTCTGCCCAATGTTTTGCCGCGTTTAATTATTCTATGTCTGTTATTTGATACTTCGGTCCACCTGACATGGCAGGCCTATCGGTGCAATTACAGGTATTATGCCGATAGTCGCAATCCCTATGTTTATGCTCACCCGACGACGGATGTGTTTACCGTTGTGCAGCGGGTGGAAGAAATGGCCGGGGCACTTGAAAAGATGGCCCTGGAAAACCCGGACAAGGCGAAGATGCACATACAGGTAATCTGCCCCGGTAAAGACTATTGGCCGCTGCCCTGGTACTTCCGGCGTTTCGAGAAAGGAATTATCGATTGGTGGGACCAGGTGGATGTAAATACTCCTTCTGCGCCGTTGATTATTGCATCGCCCGAAGTCGAGGCTTCACTGACGAACAAGCTTTATAAGGTGACGCCTCTTGAAGATCGTCAAATGTACTTGTTTTTGTTTGATAAGCCCTACTATATGTGGCTGCGTCCGAAGATAAAATTAGTTGGCTTCGTAAGAAAGGATGTGTGGGACTACTTCCACCAGCAGCAGGCGCAGGCGACGACCGAAAGCGTGAAATGACCGAACCGCTACAAGAAACTTGCTTTGTCAACAGCAATTGCAGCTCGATTCTCGGGATGAAGCGTTTTTCGCACGAGGCGATGGCGACCACTTTCGAGGTCATCATTGTGCACGAGGATGAGCGTTATGCCAGTCAGGCTGCGGTAGCGGCTTTCGATGAGGTGGATCGACTCGAACGCGAGCTGAGCCGGTTCATAGAAAACAGTGATGTCACCCGAATCAACGGTCTGCCTGCCAATAAGCCCTTACAGCTTGGCCTGGACACGTTCGAGTGCCTGAAAATTGCAGGGCGAATTTACACTGAAACCAATGGAGCGTTCGATATCACAATCGGCACTCTGCTGAAATGCTGGCGTAACGAGGATGGTACTCCGCGCAGGCCTTCGCCGAAGGAGATAGATCTTGCCCGATTGCATACCGGCACAAACCTCTTGCAACTGGATGAGGCCGAACATACGGTTATGCTATCGGCCAGTCCCGTGCAAATCGATCTCGGCGGCATCGGCAAGGGTTACGCCGTCGATCGTGTAGCAGAACTGCTGCTGGACTGGAGCATTGATGTCGCTCTTATATCAGGTGGTTACAGCTCGGTCCTGGCCATTGATGTCCCGCCCGGGAAAAAGGGCTGGCCTTTGACGCTTACCAATCCGACCGGGCGCAAAGAGATACTGGCCCGCCCGTTTTTACAAAAGGCAGCTTTGAGCGGCTCCGGAGTGCAGAAGGGCGGGCATATCATTGATCCACGTACTGTTCAGCCGGTCGGCGGCAGACGTGCCGCATGGTCGTCGGCCCCTGACGCCGCAACCGCCGACGCACTCTCGACGGCCTTTATGATTATGGGCCTTGATGAGATTAAACAATATTGCAGCCTGTATCCGGACAAGCTGGCGATGGTCATTCTCGATAAGCAGGACGAAAGCACGCAGGAAGAGACAATTCTGCGCTTCGGGGCATGGGAAAAGCTTATTGATTGACGATTTCAAAATCGAAAATCCCTTATTTCTTCGACAGTGTCCGCCTGATGGTCAGCAATTCGGAAAGAACGCGCCATGAACTGCGGGTCGGCGACAACCGGCTGTCACGGTCGCATGTCCAGTCAATGGGAAATTCCTTGATCCTGTAGCCTTCTTTTTGTGCCCGCATGATGATTTCGATATCGAATGTAAATCCGTTCGTGATGGCCTCGCCGTACAGGTGCCGTGCGACGTCGCCTTTGTACATCTTAAAGCCGCATTGTGTGTCGGTGAACTCGGCGGGGATTTTCATATCGTGGATGACGAACCAGTGGAATATCGCCGAGCAGATACGTCGGTACAGGCTCTGCGTTTTTTCGATATGGCATTCTCGCATTTTCCTTGAGCCGTGTGCTATATCGCACGCATCGCTTTTCAGCAGCTCCAGCCCCCGCAGCGTATCTTCGTAGGGCACGCAGGAACCGCTATCGGCAAACATCACATATTCACCGCTTGATTGCTCTATACCTGTACGGACTGCGTAGCCTTTGCCGCTGTGTGTCTCATAGCGGATGACATTGAGTTGGACATTCGGTGGAACTGCGATATTTTTCGCCGCCTCGGCGGTATTGTCCGTGCTGCCGTCGTCGACGACGATGATCTGGCCTGTAAAGTCGTGGGCTTCTAAAAACGCCGCCGCTTCAGCTACATCCCGAGCGATCTTTTTACTTTCCTCAAATGCCGGTATAACGATAGACAAATCCATCAATGAATTATATCCTATAGTGTCGCGTTTTCACAGTGTAATTCATGTTTGTCCTAATCGCTGAGCCATCCTGGCTACGCTTTTAACAGATCTCTGTCACTTTCGGTTTTGAAAATGCGAGCCTGCGTGACGAATTTCGTTTTTGTCAGAAGGCCGGACGTGTGCGTCTTGATTGCTGCCGTCATGTTCCTTTTGTTTCTCAGAGCGGCACATGCTTTCTCGAAGATCTTCTGCTTCAAGGGGCATGACAAATCTGCATCGCTGACGATGCTCAGGAAGCGTTTCTCGTGCCGGTCGGTGAAATCTTTTCCCTGTTTGAGTACAAAATATACCTCATACAATGCAATAAGATAAATCACCGCTAATTCCACCG
>JBARRE010000695.1:0-1894 GCA_049644065.1 Sedimentisphaerales bacterium
CTGGATGTCAGAATAGGCCGGGGATTCGAAGGCCTTATCGACGATGTGCGCATCTATGACCGCGTTCTTTCGGATGAGGAAGTTCTGGCTCTGTTTAAGTTGCAGAGTGATCGCCCTTTGCCGAAACGCGAAAAATGATTGAGCTTTTGCAGGTAGGGTGTGCACCGCACACCGTAACGTGGCTGGTGGGCAGTGCCCACCCTACAGTGATTTCGAAAGGA
This sequence comes from Sedimentisphaerales bacterium, assembly GCA_049644065.1. GTDB lineage: Bacteria > Planctomycetota > Phycisphaerae > Sedimentisphaerales > Anaerobacaceae > JAFGPJ01. The sequence continues at coordinate 222 of JBARRE010000695.1, forward strand.
GATATTTGATGGAAGATAAAAAAGTAACCCGGCGAAAATTTATGCGCGACGGTGCAATGGTTGCTGCCGGTGTGGCTGTCGGCCTCGGCGCCAAAACCGCTGGTGGTGCGTCAGTTAACACCTCCAAAATTCTCAATTACAATCAAAACATGGAATACCGCCGGCAAGGCAAAACAAACCTGATGGTTTCAGCCGTCTGCCTTGGCGGACACTCTGGGAGTAATCAGAAGGAGCGCAATGAAATCGTAAGCCGCGCCATCGACATCGGCATTAATTACATCGATGCCTGCACCAAAGGCGAGGTAGTACGCGATGCCAAGGCCCTGGAAGGACGACGCGACAAGATGTATCTGTCGCTTTCCCACTGCGGCAAAGAGACTCGTGAGCCGGAGTACCGCACGGCCAAGAAATTATTGGAAAGCCTGGACGAAGTCCTGAGTGCCTCCGGACAGGAATACACTGATTTGTGGCGCGTCACCTGCTACGAACCGGGCGGCAGACACACGTTCAATACCGCGTGTGAGATGGTCGAGGCGCTGGAGAAAGCGAAAAAGCAGGGCAAAGCCCGGTTCGTCGGATTCTCCACCCATGACCGCCGATGGATCAAGTTCATGATTGAGTATTTCCCGCAAATCGATTGTGTCTGTTTCCCCTTTACCACGATGAGCAAAAGGGCCCCGAAGGACAGCGTCTTCGAGGCCCTCAAGAAGCAGGACGTTGGGGCTTTCGGCATCAAACCTTTCGCCGCCGGTTCGTTGTTTGCAAAGGACCCCAAAACTAACTTCGAGCGTGCGCGTCTGGCGATCCGTTACATATTGCACAGCAACACCGTCATTCCGATTCCCGGAATGAACAATATCGAATACGTCGATAACGTGGCAAAGGCCGTGATGGAACGGCGCGAACTTGACGTGAAAGAAACTGCGGAACTGGACAACGCCAACAAACAGGCCCTGGCGAAACTACCGAAGAACTATCAGTGGCTTAAGAACTGGCAGTACGTCTAATCGACAACGTGCAGCATATCAGATTTTTTTTGTTACATGTAAGAGTATGTGTGCAGCACTACAGGGGAAAGTCTATGAAATATTATCTGCTGGTGTTTTTGCTTATAGTGATTTGTATTGTAGGGATTGGATGTGAGCAGGCGAAATGTGTACAGGGGCCACAGGCCGGCGACGAATCCGCTACCGAAGTTGCCGGTGAAGAAGAATCGCCGCTTCTGCTCGATGATGAACCTTTGTTGTTGCTGGACGATGAATCGGAGGCCGATCAGTCGACCGGGCCGGAAGCCGACAACAGCCGCTGCTTCGTCTGTCATATAAATTACATGCAGGAGGATATTGCTGTTATCCACGCCCGGGCCAATATCGGTTGTGCAGGCTGTCACGGCGAGTCCGACGAGCACATCGCCGACGAATCCTGGGCTTCAGGAGGTAACGGTACAGCGCCGGAGATTATGTATCCCCGGCCGAAAATCAAACCGTTCTGCATGGGCTGTCACCCCAAAGACAAAATCGATACCGACCAGCACAAACCTCTCTTCGCGAATTTCGAAAATATGGTTTGCACTGACTGCCATGGCAAACATCGCCTGGAAGTTCGCAAGTGTAAGTGGAAATAGATTTGCCTTGTTAGTAATATGATTTACCTGACTGAAACGGACATCCTGA
>JBARRE010000696.1:0-6300 GCA_049644065.1 Sedimentisphaerales bacterium
GATTTTGCAGGCGGGTACGGAGCCGAAATTCGAGCAGGACATAATCAAAACCAGCGCCGGCGATCTGAGAATCACCTTCATCGGGCATGGCACATTGATGTTTACATTTAACGGTAAAACCATTCACGTGGATCCGGTCGGCAGAGAAGCCGATTATACCGGTATGCCAAAGGCCGACATTATCCTGCTCACACACGAGCATGGCGACCACCTCGATACCAGGGCCATAGAAGTTCTCCGAAAGGACGGGACCCAATTGGTATTGACTAAAACCTGTGCCGAAAGTGTTGCCGGACTTGTAATGGCTAATGGCGATGTACAAACCGTTCAGGGTCTGAAAATCGAGGCGGTGCCCGCATATAATATCGTACACATGCGGTCCGCCGGAAATCCCTTCCATCCCAAAGGCCGGGGCAACGGCTATGTAATCACATTCGGCGACAAGCGGGTGTATGTGGCTGGTGACACGGAGAACACGCCCGAAATGAAGCAGCTCAAGGATATCGACGTGGCCTTCTTACCGATGAATCTGCCCTATACGATGTCGCCGGAGATGGTGGCCGACGCGGCAAAGACATTTAAGCCGAAGATTCTGTACCCATATCACTACGGCCAAACGGATACGAAAAAACTCGTCGATCTGTTGAAGGACTCGAAGGGTATCGAGGTCCGCATTCGCCAGATGAGGTAAGGAACCAGGAATGTCAACTAATAAAAGTCGTTTGAATCGGTTCTAATATAATGATAAAGGATGTTGCGTGATTTATAAAAAATTCTTATGTTGTGTCTCGTTATCCTGAGGCCATTCAAGCGTTCAATTCCAAACAAACCCGGGACAGGAAAATACTGATGACTGCGGTTGATATAGAACACTCGATATATTATAAGAATAAAAAAGAGACTGTATTATTTTTACAAGATTTAGCGGGCCGATCAACTTCTGATGCCGCTCGCCGGACAATACAAAAAGACATTACTCAACTGACCACCCAGGATACATTCGACAAAGTGAACCGTTACTTAAAGAAACTTAAAGGGGTATTCCTGCAGCATTTGGATACATTTTCATCTGAAGACCAGGATGAAATATTATTTTCCCTGGATTTGCTTCAGGCATCAAATCAATCTCACCAATATACCTCTGCTCAGGGAGGTGACTGGAAAAATCCTCTTGTTCTTCGGGGTTGGGAAATCAGAGAAAAATATTTTATCAAAACGATCGAACGGGCCTATCGGAAAGCCCAAAAACGCAAGGCAATTTTATTGTGCCGTGTTGGTGCACCGCACTCCTTTTTAACAGACAAACGTTATCAAGCTCGATATTTTGCGAAAAAATACTCACTGACAAAAGGAAAGGTCGCTTCTATTGGTCTGGTCCCTCTGTATTATGATATCCGCGAAACGAATGATAATGTTACAGAGAAGCGCAACAATATTGATTCAATTGTCAAGATACTAATGAAAGACAACGAGTATAGCTATCTTTCACTTTCCGATTTACAAAAAGACACAAACAATTCTTTTAAATGGAGCAAATATTTTAGCAATAGCGGCCCCAAACACGATGGACTATTATTTGTGAAAATAGAGAAGAATTCAAATTTATCCTGCCATTACTTCAATAACCTATTGTTTATTAGAATCACACTTAAGGAAACATGTTATCCCGTCTAAAAACCTTATTGTCTTCTGGCCGCGTCAGACATGCTGCTATGTTCTCGACATTCAAGCCGTCAACTGCTATAATGTCCTTGAAGATACTACCTGGATTATGAAAGGAACTTTGCATGGCAAGAGTGAACAGACATCTGAATAGGCGCGATGTTCTTAAAGGTTTCGGATTGGGGGCTTTGGGCCTTGCACTCGCCGGTAAATCCTCCGGCCCATCCGTTGGTTATGCAGCGCCGGGCAGCCGGTGGGTGAAGAAGAATGGATTGTTCAGGAACACGACGGTGCCGGCAAAGGTTTGCCTGGTTAAAGGTAATGATTGCCGGGACATCGTATATCAGGCACTGAAGAAAATCGAGGATGAAGTCATTACTTCAATCGGCGATAAAAAGATACTCATCAAGCCGAACTTCGTGATTACGACCCGACAACTCGCCGCCACACACGTGGACGCGGTGCGGGGGATACTGGATTTTCTCACGCCCCACTACAAGAAGCAGATTATCGTCGGGGAATCAACAATCTCCAGAGGAGGCACTTTTGAGGGATTCAAGAATTACGGTTATCTGCCGCTGGAGAAAGAATACAATGTCAAGCTTATTGACCTGAACAAGCAGCCGTGGCAGTACCGCTACGTGTTCGGTAAGGGACACCGCCCTACTCCGATACGGATTATTTCGACGTTCCTGGATCCGGACATGTACATTATCTCCGCCGCTAAAATGAAAACGCATGACCGCGTGGTGACAACTTTGTCGCTGAAGAACATTCTGCTCGGGGCCCCGTTGAATGATTACAAGACGAATGATAAACGGATCATGCACAACGAGTACACGTTCTCCCGCAAGTCACTGCTCAATTATAACATGTTCCATCTGGCCCAGGAGATATACCCCGACTTAGGCGTTATCGATGGCTTCGAGGCGATGGAAGGCAATGGCCCGGGCGGCGGAACGCCTATAGATGCGAGGATTGCCCTGGCCAGCCTCGACCCGCTGGCGATGGACACGCTGGCCACAAAGCTGATGGGATTCGATCCGGGCAAGATAATGTATCTGGCGAGCATGGCCGAAGCAGGCATGGGCCAGGGTGACCTGGACAAAATAGAAGTACTCGGAACGCCGGCGGAGCAGTGTCAGTATCACTTCAAGCCGAACGAGCGCTTAATCGAGCCCTACGGCCTGACGTCCTGATTAGGGGGACCGCCCTGCGTTCGAAGTGACACGGTGGGATGCCCATCGTACGAAGCGACAAAAGGCCCCATTGTCATTCCGACCGGAGCGATGCGCAGCATCGCGCAGTGGAGGAATCCGGGTTCGAGCAGAAAAGGCTATAATACCAATTGTGCATAATCAATGCGCTTGTTCGTGTCATTTCGAGCGCAGCGAAGCGGAGTCGAGAAATCTGGATTCTGACTAAACTTGCTTTTCGTTCGCAGCCAGATCTCTCCACTTCAGGCCGCTCCGCGGCCCTCCGGTCGAGATGACAAAGACGCAGATTTTAATCACAATTGGTATAAGATTAATGTTATACCAATTTGAACATAGTAGAGTACGAGTGTTTTATGGCATGCTTTTTGTCGCCCGGATATCGTCGATGTAAATTATGCCGATGTCGCCGGGCTGTGGATTGTCGAGGTCGCCTACGCCTATGGATATTTTCCGGATTGCAGTGACATCCACGCCGGCAGCGATTAACTCAGCCAGCGGGATGCTCCACTGCTGCCACTGTGTTGTGAGCACTGCATTGGGGTCCGGATGAATCATGAATGCAATCTGCCCGGCATCATCCTCTATCGACAGATACAACTGCCCCGGGCCGTTGTCCGAGGCGCCTCTAAAGTACAATTCAAAAGTATCCATGCCGTTAAGGGTCCAGTCCTGAGGAGTCGGCCACGATCGATAAGTCTGCGAGTAGTACGGCTCGTCGGCGTTGTTGTAATACAGAGGCATGGATTGCCGGCCGCCATGAACGATGCCGGTTTCGGCGATTGTCTCGTGCGGGCTGCCCTGGGTCCAGATGTCGTGCCCGACAATCGAACTTGTGCCGTTGCCGGGATTGTTCGGCTCGGGATGAGAAAAGCCTAATCCGTCGATCCATGTCTGGAAGACGGCTTGGCCGGCGTCCCGGTTGTCGGTGTATAGCTCGAAGTTATCGGCTACGATGAACTCGGCGGTGGTGAAGCTCCAGACCTGGCCTTTCCAGACGATTTCATTGACGTCCTCGGTGCCGTCCTCGGCTTTGATGGTGACAAAGTTTACCTCGTCAATTCTCCAATAATAAGTCGTACCCCACTCCAGAGTTTCCGGCTCATACATAACCATGTCCAGTTCCTGCCGGCCGCGATATATCTCTGTATCTGCCGTCGTTGCATTGGCCACCAGTTCTTCATCCCGCCCAAAGTAAACATCATGCAGGGCTGCCCATGCCCCGGCGGTCCACCTGAGGACCGGCGTATGAGTAATGTCACCGGCGCCGGCGTAAGGCCGGCGTTCACAAGCCCAGGGACACGGGTCGTAGCTTATGTCTATCCCCGGATTGTTCGCTTCGATGGCCGGCACGTTATAGACATAAGCATCCTCATCGAGCGGATTGTAAAGTATGTCCAGGAGATCCAGGTTCTGCAGCGTTGTCAAAGGAGTGATATCTTCGATAACATTGTTGCTTAGGTTCACCGACTTGAGATTTGTCAAGCCGGACAAGACGGTTACGTCATTGATGTCGTTGTTTGCCAAATCGAGAACCACTAGATCGGGCAGCCCGGACAGGCCGTCGATGTCCGTGATTAGGTTGTTCTTAACATCCATTGACCTGAGATTCGGTAGGTCGGACAATGTGGGAATTGCCTCAATCTGGTTATAACTTAGATCGACGGTTTCGAGGCTGGGCAGGCCGGACAGGCCGGAGATGTCCGTGATTTGGTTCGTTCCGAGCTCCATGAATCTCAATCTCGGCAGGTCCGACAAAGCGTCGAGGGTCTCTACCCGGTTGCGGTTGAGTATAACGAAAATCAGATTTGGCAGGCCTGCCAGGCCGGAGATGTCCGTAATCTGATTGTTCTGGAGGTCCATGTAAATCAGGTTCGGCAGGTCGGTCAGGGCGCCGATGGCTTTGATCTGATTGTTTGTCAAGTCCACGATCTGGAGACTTGTCAGGCCGGACAGGCCGGAGATGTCCGTAATCTGGTTGACGCCGAGACCAAGGGCTTTGAGATTTGGCACGCCCGACAATGCAGGGATGCTCGTGATCCGGTTGCCGAAGAGAGTCACGGTCTCGATGACAGGCATGCCGGATAGGCCGGAAATGTCCGTAATTTGGTTGCCGACGAGATCAAGAAATTTGAGATTCGGCAGGTTCGTCAGGGCGGGAATCGTCGCCAGACCGGTCCGGCTGAGTAGCAACGATTCGAGGCCGGTCAGGGTGGACAACGCCAAGGTATCCGTGATCGGGTTGCTGCTGAGAGTCAGCGACTTAAGGTTGGTCAGCCCGGACAGGGGCGAGATGTCTGTAATCTGATTGTGCTCCAAGTCCAGCGACGTCAGGTTCGACAGGCCGGACAAGGCTGAGATATCCGTGATCTGATTATTGTAGAGAGCAAGAGTCTCGATAGCGGTCAGGCCGGACAAAGCGGAGATATCCGTAATCTGATTATTGCTGAGGTCCAGCGACTTTAACTGGGTCAGGCCGGATAAAGGCGTGATGTTCTGGATTTGATTCGTGCGCAGCTCCGGCGGCCAGACCCAGTAGTAAAAGAGTTCACCGAGATTCAGACTGGTCAGATTTGTCGCGTATTCCAGGCCGGTAAGATCGCTTATGCCCCTTCCGGGGGCGCTGAGCTCTTTCAAAAGCACCATGTTTGCCGCCGTAGGATCAGTTACGCCCAATTGCTCTTCGACGCGGGCTTTCAGTATAGGATCCGCAAAATAGACCGGATCCTCCGTACCGCCACCGTGTCGAGCCTGTGCTGGAAAGCCGACAAGGCAAACTACAATCAGTAAAGAGACTGCCTGCATTGATGATGAAATTCTTGCCGGCTTCATTTTTCGACCTCCGTTCCTAATTTTCGGCAACAGGATACGTACCTGCCTCCCGGTCGCCTCACTCCACCAGTAGGATTGAACCGGCAGGATGTCGGTATACGCTTACTGATATGTAGTATACCAAATTGCGATTGCCTCGGTCAAGTGCAGAAGTGCAGAAATGCCCCGATTGATGTATAACTGCCGGATACCGAAATCCTGCCGGAGACTATTCGGGAATTGACGGCTCTCGATAAACGGCTCAGTAGTCGACTTTGAGCAGTTTCAGTATCTCGTCCGGGGTGAGGTTTGCCTGAGTATTGAGCGAGGTTTGCTTGTCTTGTGAAATCAGGCTTGCGGCGTAGTCGGCCATGGGTGCTGCAAGCTCCGGTTGAAAATCCTTCATGTTCACGCCCATGGCGCCCTGGATTTCCGATTCTATAACTGCCGTGATATCTCCCATGCGTGCAGCTTGTCTGTCAAGGTCTGTCTTATATTCATCGATGTTTGTTATTGCCTCGTTGACTGTCGATAAGGTGTTTTGAGGATTCGTTGCTATATTGAGACCTTGAGCATCGAAGCGAAAGTCCCTTGCGAAGATATCGATTTTCGA
>JBARRE010000697.1:0-20544 GCA_049644065.1 Sedimentisphaerales bacterium
GTTTTCACAGGAATGACAGGCTGCTTTATGTTCTTATCAAAGAAGCACTTACATTGCAGCTTGGCACAAAAACGGTCAGTTTGACTACCTTATTATTTTACAAACTCAATACTCCAACTGCCCTGTAGCTGTTTCTTCCCGCCAGATTTGAAATGCAATACTACCTCATAACCCAGCGTTTTCCCTGATAAGCAAAGCTGGCATTTGACCTTAAAGCTTGATCGCCCCTGAGGGAGTAACTTAATTCAAGGGTTTTTCTCAGGAAAATCTGGAGTGGTCTACCATCTGCGCCTGTTGAAACCGGATGGTCGACGGCAACCGTCTCATTACTCAGTCCCGTTATAAATAATCGTATACTCTTGGCTTGCGTGTCAAAATCCGGCCAGATAACGGCGATATCCTTCGTATTATCCTCACCCTGAAGTATCTTAGAGCCGGCATTGTTTAAAGGTTCAAGAAACGGGTACTTGCTCTTATGACGCCTTTTTATTTGATCAAAAAGCATTGATGATACAAATTTGCCCGCCGGAATAATCTGAAAGCTATCCGTCATGAGGTCGCACTTTGGGTAGAAATCGACGTCGTTACCTGTATTATTGGTCAGCGTAATAATCGTATACCAGAATTGCACCTGCTTTTTATCGGAACCTCGCGGCAAAGTGATTTGCTGGGGATGAGTAAATTCCATATCCAAGGTCCATTGTCCCGGAGCAGGCACAATAGCCGGCTCAGGTGCAGCCAGACACACACAGGCAACAATTACCCAGATCCCCAAAATCCCATATATAAACCTTTTCATCGTATCGCCCTCAAACAGAACAATATGCTTTATCTTAGCGAAATCAAAACAATCGCTTCGAGTTACATTTTACAATAAAACCGCTCCGAAGCCAAGAACATTCTTTCCTTTAACCTCAAATTGGTACATTTATATCTCGTAGGAAGATTTCTCATGTAACAAGATTTTTTTGCCATAATTTATTCAATTTTGACAAAGGTTTTCTAAAGAGACAAGATGGACTTTAATTGCCTTGATCAACAGCAGCAACATTGATTTCGAATGCATCTTCGGCCAGCGGATTTAATCCCGCAAATCTGTCAACAATAATCACGGTGTTATTGCCTGCGATTTCTATAGGCATATTTATGGGAATTATCACCTCATCTTGCGAGTTTTCATTTGGATATGCTCTAGCGAAAAACTTGCTGTCGTAATCTGGATCTTTTATGTTTATCCTTACATTGTCTGCATCTGAAGCTATAATTTTAAAATAACTCGTCGCCCTCTCTGGCAGATGATGAATATTGGAATAAGGCAACTGACCTATATTCAAAATAAATGGAAACCTTACCTTAACATGATTATATAGCTCCCAAAAATAGTTTTCCTTTGAAAAATCCTTAAACGATTTTTCAAAATCATAATCTTTATCCGCCAATGCCATATCAATGGCGTATTCCGCCCTGGAGTCAGTTAATGGGCTACCCAAAGCATCAAAGTATGACCATATTTCATTGATTTTCGAAGTGCCAAATTTCTGGTCTATATAATACCAATACAATCCCGCTGAATAACCCGATTTAAATAATGATCGATCGGTCTGTCCTAAGTAGCCCTCGATGACCGTATTCGTAAATTCATTTTCAGCATTGGGGTACTCCGTCGTCGGTGAGTAGTAATTTGTGAACGTTTTATAACCAGCCCATTCAGCACTTCCTTCGGGTATCCAAAGCTTGTTTAAAATTGCCAGGAAATCTATCATGAACCATCCAACAGTTCTAAACTGTATTGCATGGAAGTATTCATGGGCAGTGATAAACTGAATGATACCGCTGTCTGGATAGTTACCCGGTATTGTTCCTGAATTAGGTGGCGGATTTATTGTCGAAAGTCGATTATTAATTTTGATAGATGTAAAGTCAACGAAGGGAATGTAATCCTTAATATCACCACACTTTTCTCCAATATTTACGATTTTGATTACATACCTATCTGGATACAATACAAGATACCAAGGATATAACGGAGAATCAAATCCCAAAGTATTCACCAAATAGTCATGGGCATTTTCAAAAGCTTTACCTACCTCTTCGACAAAATCAGGAATATTATTGTGATTTTTGTCGGACAACTCCACCGCATTTTCACCAGTTGTATAGTAATGAATTTCAAAGTTGTTGGTATTATAAGTACTCTTATCTCCATTCTCATTAGATGCAAAGTTTGCCCAAAGCGTATAATCCGCATCTATAATAATGGTAGTAATGGTAGAACAAGGATCAGCTACTTTGCCCGCATCCACGGCTGTGCCAGCCCAGTTTATGAAATAGCCATTTGGCTCAGTTGTTGCTTCTAATTCTACAATGCTCTCCTGATCATAATAGTAAAATGTTCCCTCACCAGGTATGGTCACTGATCCACCATCTGTCGATTCAATATTAAGCTCGTAGTAACTAAAGGGTGGGTCATAATCAATGGGCCACCAGAATGGGTGCAGCCCGAGATTATTGTCATAAATAAGGGGGATATAAATTTCGTGAGCATCCTCATTTAAAGGATTATGCCGTAAATCCAAATAGAGCAAAAAATAAAAGTCCGATAGTGCGGAAATGTCGCTGATCTGATTATCATTCAAGAATAAGAATACAATATTCGTCAATTCTGATAGCCCAGAAATGTTTCTGATCTGATTATACGACATATCCAGCCATAAAATTGACGTTAATCCTGACAGTGAGGTGATGTCATTGATTTCATTGTTTGCAAGCCCCAGTTCTAACAGACTGGTAGCGTACTCGATGCCTGTAAGATCAACAATGCCCCTGTTTGAAGCATCGAGGAAAAAAAGGCCTAACATATCATCGGGCGTAGGATCAGAGATACCAAGTGCTTCTTCGACAGCAACTTTTAGGTTGGAGTCGGCGAAGTAGACAGATTCTTGCGGCAACGCCTGACTTGGCAGGTAAGCCAATAAAACCAAGATAAGACACATTGTCCTTTTCATTTTCGTAATTCTCCTGATGAATAAATCATTTTACTAAATTATGGCTTTGGAAGCAAAAAAATATTGGACGTTACACTAAGTTTTCAGCCTTTCAAAACGTATATTGAGGCAGATAACAGTCTTTTGTAACACCTTTTGGTGAAAATCACAGGTTATTCAACATGTATTGACGGGATACCTATTGCCACGGATAGGGAAAATCTGAAGGCAAAAAAGGCGATAGTAGTAGAAGAAAACATAAAATTGTTGCCTGGCAGATGAAATTTAGGTATTTTGTCCCGCGGGCGGGTGAATTTGACTCTCAGCTTGAGTATGAGTATATCTATGGCGGACGAACAGAAACAATTGTTGCAACAAATTGAGCATTTGCTTGAGTCAGGGGACACTTCGGCCCTGCGTGAACTGCTGAGCGACCAGCGAAGCAGCGACATAGCCGAGATCGTCGAACTTGTGGATAACGAGGAAAGACGTGCTATCTTCGACGTCATGGACAATCCGACGTCTGCCGAGGTGCTGGAAAAGGTAGATGAGGCCACCAGGGCCGAATTGTTCGAACTGCTCAAAGATGGTGAACTGATCAGCATTGTTTCCGAGCTTGATCCGGACGATGCCGCCGATATTCTTTCCGAACTGTCCGAAGAAGAAAGGACTGAGCTGCTCGAAAATATCTCGCCGAGTGAATCAGCGGAGATCAAGGAGTTGATGAGCTACTCCGAAGACTCGGCCGGTGGGATTATGGACCCTGTTTTAATTAGTGTTCCCGAGAATGCCACCGTCGCCGAGGCCGTCAGCAAAATCCGAGCCGCGGAGATCGACGAGGATTTCTACTCCGTTTACGTTGTGAACAAGACCGGTCGATTTCTCGGCGATGTTCGTCTGCGATTCCTGCTGACCCGTCCCGAAAGTTCGAGGATCGGCGATCTAATCGATCCCGACACGATTTATGTCAATATCAATACAGACCAGGAAGAAGTCAGAAACATATTCAGCAAAAACGACCTTATTGTTGTGCCCGTTCTCGATAAGAGCCATAAACTCGTCGGTCGAATCACTGCCGACCGTGTTATCGAAGTCGCTGAGGAAGAAGCAGCCGAAGACTTATATACCATGGCCGGCACCGATCCCGAAGAGCTGGACAACGTATCGGTATTCCATGCGGCCCGCGTGAGAATGACCTGGCTTCTGCCCTGCCTGATAGGCACAGCAATTACTGCTACGGTGATGATTTTCTTCAAGACTCACCACATGATGGTCTTCGTAGCCGTAGCGGCATTTGCGCCGATGATCCAGGCCATTAGCGGCAACGCAGGACTTCAAACCTCCGCCATCGTCGTATCGGGATTGGCAACAGGTCACCTGGCGGCGTTAAGATTCGGCCAGGTCTTTACAAGGGAAGTGCAAATTGCGCTTCTTGTAGCATTAAGCTGCGGAGTATTGGGCGGCATCGCCTGTGCTATTTTGATTTGCTCCAGGACGCCGGAAAATGCGTTCTCGCCGGTGCGGCTTATCTTTGCATTCGGCACGGCGATGTTCTCGGCTATCATGGTTGCGACAACGCTTGGCCTGTTTCTGCCGTTTCTGTTCCGCCGAATAGGCATAGATCCGGCGATAAGTTCCGGCCCTCTGGTTACAACCGCTAATGATTCGATAAGCGTGACAATCTATATGTCCCTGACACTGCTGCTGGCGACATGATTACAGGTGGGGAATTACTTTATGGGCTTTGATTTCTTTGGGGGGTCAGGGCAAAGAGTTCCTATTGACATCAGGCTTTTATCTGCGTGACCGCCTCATACCAATCCCTCGCCTCGTATCGATTCCCACCCTTGGCCTTTCATGCGAGATCTCTCTGATTCTCGATTTTTTTGCTGCCGGTTTTTGCGACACAGATCCGGCGGGAACCTTCTGTCCCAATAGTTGCAATGCGCTTCTGCTAACCTGCCTGGTGGAACTGTCACGATGTTTCAGCCCCTGGTTGAGAACCTCCAGGGCCATCTTCTTCATTCTACCCTGCATTTTTCTCAGACCATAAGCGGCTGCGTTTTTAGTGGTTATATGGTCGTTGCCGGTCAAAGCATCTTTTAAGATTTCCAGACCGTCTTCCTGCATCCAGGATAAGTTGAAAGCCGCTTTGCGTCTGTTTGACGCATCAGAGGAAAGCAACTGATCTTTCAGCTTCGCAAGAAGCCTTATTGCCGCTTCATCCTTTTCTTTACCCGTCGATATCCGTTTTTCTGACTCCATAAATACACCCTTTTTTATATCGGCAAGCAGGTACGAATCGCTAAAGTCGATTTGTTTATCAGCACTGATTTGGAGGTCTATCAAACGCTGAGAGGTTAAAACTGGTAAAATTTACCTTGTTATTTTGGTGAAAAATAAGTATTGTTGAAGCATCAAGCTTGACAACATGGGCAAAATCTTATAATATATAGGTATGTAAGGTTTGTCTTTACAAATCTCATGGTGTGATTAATGCTCTTCTGTGTAACGACCTATAATCAGGCTGGTCGTGACTGATTGAGCTTGTTAATAAACTTTGGAGTTAGTTGTAATTATGGACGAAGGCAAAGAACTACCTATTGATACTCGAACGCCTCTTGTTCATGAGCCTAAGCTTAACAGGTTTTTCAGAGCTGCCATCAAAACCCGCGCCAGCGATCTACACCTGAAGGTGGGGCAGACACCGAAACTGCGTCTTTTCGGGGAATTGAAGAGAACGACCGGCGATGTAATCACCCCCGAGAAAATGGAAGAATTGGTATTCGAGCTGCTCAGTCCGGCCCAAAAGGAATTTTTCCTGGAGCACGGGACACTGGACTTCGCCCATGAAGTTGACGGCGAGCATCGCTTCCGAACGAATGTGTTTCGCCAGCGAGGTCTAATCAGCCTGGCGGCACGGCGTGTCAACACAGTCATCCCGCCGTTCGAAGAGCTGCACCTGCCGCAGTCACTGGAAATGGTATGCAATAGCAGACAGGGGCTGGTTCTTGTCGTGGGCCCTACCGGCTGCGGCAAGACTACAACAATCGCATCGATGATAGACTATATAAACCGCACTCGCTCCTGTCACATCATCACCGTCGAGGACCCAATCGAGTATCTATTTAAGGACCGAAAAGCGATAGTCTCGCAAAGGGAAATCGGGCTCGACACCGATAATTTCGAGGAAGCTCTGACATATCTAATGCGACAAGACCCCGATGTTGTCTTCGTTGGCGAGATGCGGGACGCCAAAACCGTCACTGCGGGAATGAGAGCCGCGGAAACCGGGCACCTTGTCTTCGGAACGTTGCACTCGGCAAATGCTTCTCAGGCAGTTCACCGGCTTTTGGACCTGTTCCAGCAAAACGAACGTGACCTTGTAAGACAGACTTTGAGCATAGCAATCAGAGCAATTATCAGCCAGGTCTTGCTGCCGTGCATCACGGAAGGTACTGATAGAATACCCGCTGTGGAGATTCTAATTACAAACGCTGCCGCCAGGAAGCTTATTTCCGAGGGTCGCGAAGGCGATTTGCCCAACGTGATACGAAGCTCCCAGAACGAAGGCATGCAGGATCTTACTTATAACCTTTGTGATTTGGTGGAAAAAGGATTCATCGATCCGAGGGAAGCATTAAAATATGCACCAAATACAGACGAATTGAAAATGGCACTAAAGGGGATCAGAACCACTGCCAGCGGCATTTTGTGAGATTTTACGGAGCATCTTATGCTGGATTTATTATCGGCCTCCATCGAGTATGGCGGCTATATTTCCATAATCAAACTCATTGGCTATTTGATTATATTTTTTGCCTGGCTGCCACTGGTTGGCTGGGTGCACTACGACTCTAAAACAGTAGAAACAAATGATGTCTTCTGGACGGGTATTATTCTGGGTGCAGGAGCGGCCGGGGCAATAATCTGGCTGCTCGTGCCGATCTTTATCGTTGGGATGCTCTTCTATCTGATTGCTGTCGGAGCGATATCTCTGGCTTATGTCAAGCACCGCAATGCGAGAGTCCTGGATTTTGATAAAGTCCTGACAATCGACCACATCAAAAACCTGCTCGTCAGCAAAGAGAAAAAACTTGAGGCCCTTAAAAGCTTCACTTTTGTTACATCAAATAAAAATGAAATTCCAGTGCCCGAGCCCAGAACACCGGACTTTTTCGGATATAAGACAGCTTATGAAATTCTGAGTGATGCCATTTGGCGAAGGGCAAGCAGCATTGTGTTCTCCCCTACGGCACAAGATTACCAGGTGGCCTACAACGTTGATGGTACATCGCTTAAACAGCCGAGCATGGCCAGAGACCAAATGCAATATTTCATCCGTTTCGTCAAGGAACTTGCCGGTTTGGACACCAAGGAAAAGCGAAAACCACAAAAAGGAAATTTCAAAATCCGCCAGAAGAAAGATGATATCCCGTGGGAAGTAATGACTGCCGGATCAACCGCAGGAGAACAGGTCAGACTAAAACCAATAACACAAGAGGCTATGGCAAGACTAACCGAGATCGGCTTAATGCCCGAACAGGAAGCAATGCTCAATCAGTTTCGTGAGATAAAACAGGGTGTATTCATTATCAGCGGGCCGAGGAAAAACGGCATAACAACCACCCTTTACGCGCTTCTTCGAAATCACGATGCCTTCATTAACAGCATAAACACGCTTGAAAGACAGCCTTCGGCCCAGATGCCAAATATAACTCAAAACATCTTCAATCTCACCGACACCGGCACGACTACATTTGCCAAAAAGCTCCAAGCCGTTGTAAGAATGGGACCTGATATAATCGGTGTCTCCGATTGCGAAGATGCCGAAACGGCCCAGGTAGCTTGTGCCGCCGCCAGAGATGGAAAGCTCGTATATATTACGATCAAAGCGGATAGCGCGATACAAGCGCTGGGTAAATGGCTAAAATATGTCGGCAATAAAAGTGTCGTCGCCGATACCCTTCTGGGTCTAAGCAACCAACGGCTGCTTAGAATACTTTGTGATGAGTGTAAGCAGGCCTATGCGCCGGATAAAGAACTGTTCAAAAAATTCAACATCACCGCGGAAAAAACAAAAGTGCTGTATCGTACCGGCAAAGTGCAGTACGACAAACACGGCAAACCTTCAACCTGCGAACACTGCCAGGGGACCGGCTATTTCGGCAGAACGGCTGTGTTTGAAATCATCACGCTGAACGACGACTTAAGAAATGTTATAAAAAAATCAAAATCGCTGCCGGAGATCGGCACGCAGTTCAGACGTGCCAAAATGCTCTATCTACAGGAACAGATACTCAGAAAAGTAATTGCCGGGAAGATAGCGATAAACGAAATGATTAGAGTGCTTTCAACATCAAAAACGAAACAAGCAGATCAAAATAATCGTTAGTAACACGCGGATCGTGAAGCGAATCACGAATCCTGAAAAACCGGAGACATTGTTTATGGCCAGCTTAGCTGTTGTGATAATAATCTTAGGTTGTGCTGCTTTACAGTACTTCAAAGGAACGTTTGTCAAGGCATTTGCCATGATAATTATTGCGATTTGTGCAAGCGTTGTTGCGTTCGGCTATTTTGAAGTATTGGCAAATTTCATTATCCGCCGCGGTAATGACGGTAGTATGCTCTCTCTTGTCCCCTGGGCGCAAACTCTCTGTTTTATCCTGTTGTTTATCGTGACATTTGGCATTCTTCAAACAGCCGCTGTCTTTTTAATCCGCCACCCGGTTGACCTTGGATTTCTGCCCGAGCGTATCGGACGCGTAGTCTGCGGAATTATCCTGGGCTTTATTATATCCGGGCTTTTGCTCACAGCTCTTCAAATGGGACCGCTGCCGCTTTCCTATCCCTACCAGCGTTTTGACCCGGCGAGGCTGAATCCTGACAATCCGGGCGGAGTCCTGCTTAATGCCGACGGCTTTGCCACCGGCCTGTTCGGTTTAATCAGTAACGGCAGTCTAAGCGGCAAAAACAGCTTTAAAACTCTCCACCCCAGCTACCTGGACCAGCTTTTCCTTAACAGGTTTCTCGGCGATGTATCAGGCGTCAGCGGCGTCTATCCGGCCATAGAAGTGCCAAAACCGGGTGTCTGGCCCGCATCCCAAACGGTGAAAGAGCAAGTGGATAAATTTGTCACGGAGTTAAGGACGCGCGGCGGCAAGGTTCAATACGAGCCGGGGGGCAAGTCAGTAGCCATACCCATCTCGACGAAAGAAGCTTATAACCCTACAATCGTGCGCGTGGGAATAAAGAAAAGGGCGATAAATCGAGAAGCAAAAATCAACGGCGGCGTATTTACACCTTCCCAGCTAAGATTAATATGTACGCGGAAAACCGGTGAAGCGGTCAATGCCTATCCCATTGGATACCTGAAATCAAAAGATGAAATACAGATAAGCCCCGAAATAAAACTTGCGACCAGCGATATCGAGGGCAATGTCAGATTCATCGACTTTGTTTTTTGCGTGCCAAGTGGTTTTGACCCGGCGCTGGTCGGATTCAAGCTCAACAGCATTGTCGAGATACCCACAGGAGCAATCGTATCAGCCGACCAGGCTCCGGAGGTCGTACCTTTTAGCTACTCGCCTTCCGCCCCCCAGAGCAACACTAACGCCCAAAGACCAGCCAGAACTCAGACCCCACAGCAACAACAGCAAGCCCGTCCCAGAAGATCCGGGCTTAGCGATACCAGCAGATCAGTCGTTGGCGACGAACTCGACGAGTAATAACCCAATAGGCTGTCCGGCAAATATCGAAAAACCGGATTTGGGGGGACATCTGACAATTCATACCCTCGTTACTCTAAACAAACACGCTTCGTGGATCTAATGCTGACGGGCTCGGTCCTGATAGATTAAGAAGAATAACCGGCAAAATTTAGCTGCGAGCTTCTTTAGAGCGGTTCCACGCGTTCTTAGCTGCAGACGACCAATTCTTCCAAATCCAACTCCATAAGATGCTCAAGATAATCATTTAGCTCTTCTTCCGAAAAACTGGCGAGAAATTCCGGCTTGGCACTTCTGTTGATTTTGCAGATGTAGTCGATCAACTCCCTTTTACTCATACACACGCACCCTTCAAAACTTGTAAAAATCCTTGGCAACCTACGGAATATCGACAGAGCAAACAATTTTTCTTTAGCTTACTACACCACAACCAAATTAACGCCCCATAACCCAAACCACCATATAGCGGCGCCGCTATTGCTTCAACTACCACATATAGAGTAGGCCGCAAGGCGATTTTAATCACCTCTCTGAGTGTCCAATAAAATCAATCCCGGTGTCAGCTAATCCAAACCAAAAAAAATGTGAAATTTTCCAATTTGCTGCCGGTATAATTTTTTTTTAGTAAACGAAATTTCATAGAGCACCTCTATAATTACAGATATGCGACCGGCCGCAAATTTAAGTTGTGCATAACTTTATTTCTTTGAAAGAAAAACGGTGTCGAAACAGGAATTTCGAGCGTTAGTCAGCGATTATGGTGCACAAGTGTTGAGCACCGCGATGCGGATTCTGGGTAATAGTGAAATAGCCCAGGACGTGCATCAGGAAGTATTTCTCGCTATATGGAAACGATGGCACAAATACAACGGCCGGACAAACTGGAACGCATATCTATATCGGGCCGCGGTACGAAAAGCAATCGAATTTGCAAAACAATCAAGGGCCGAACAGTCCCTGCGGCAGCAACCGAAATACGGCACAAGCACGGACCATCCGGATGGCCCTTTGAGAACCGCCGAGCTGCAACAGATGCTGGCTCGAAACCTTGCCAGATTGCCAAGACGCCAGGCAGACGTGTTTGTATTGTCGCGAATCGAAGGATTAGGAGCAGGAGAGATTGCCGAGATTCTGGGTTGTTCCCAGAACACTGTGAGAGTTCATTTGCATAGAGCGGTGAAACAACTGGCTCGGGAACTCGGCGACTACCTGACTGAATGAATAAGGTGAATTATGAATAAGCATGACAAAATCAGCAAATTATTAGCAGGCTCAGCGCTCGGAGAATTGTCGCCGGAGGCGCAAGCCGAGGTAAAAACACACCTGGCCGAGTGTCATCAATGCAGTAGCGAGTTGAAACGACTCCAAACACTGCTCGAATGCACAGGACGCATAAGAGAACTTTCACCTGATGCCCGGATGTGTGAGTCGGCCAGACAGGCGCTTTTTGCAGCCGTGGAAAGCGGAAAAAATCAACCTTCCCCCAAGCCAAATCCCGGCCCGGAACTCATATGGAGAACAATCATGTACAATAGAACAATGAAACTCGCCGCCGCGGCGGTGATTGCGATGGTCGTTTTAGGCGGCATAAGCTTTTGGCCCGGTGGTAATCCACAGAACGGAAAATGGTGGCTTGGCCCCCCCGCCGCCTGGGGACAGGAGATTATGGCCGAGCTGGAAAAAATCGAAGCTCTTGTTTACCGAAGTCAATCAGTATTTGTCGGCGGTTACGGCTCCACACATGTTTCCGGTACATGGCGCAGGAATTACGAGGCCAAAGACAGGTCTCGTGAAGACCAATACTACGAGCACACCGACGAGGATACTTTCGGCCCCAGCAATCCGGACAGTATTTTGCAGCACGTCTCGTACAAAGTACCTGATGGACAAGACCTGATATCGTATGGTGTATCCTATGAGCATCAATGCTACACAATCAGGACAAACGAAGGTGGTGCTTACCAGCGCGATCCCATGGGAAGGTTGCGATCCTATGTCAA
Source organism: Sedimentisphaerales bacterium (assembly GCA_049644065.1). Lineage (GTDB taxonomy): Bacteria > Planctomycetota > Phycisphaerae > Sedimentisphaerales > Anaerobacaceae > JAFGPJ01. The sequence goes on from JBARRE010000697.1 coordinate 11,716, forward strand.
TCAACTGGATAAAGCCGACCGAATACTCGATATGGCAACGTTCGAAGATCGAGAATGCGTTGGCTTCGAAATAGACACCAGCAAATATGAAGATAATCCAGAGGGACGGATTGACCGTATCTGGTTCGACGTCCAGACCAAACTACCGATCCGCATAGAAAGGCACGGCCGGCCAATAACCAGCCGACCGGGTGAAACGTTTACACACATACAAGACCAGTTTGAATATTACGCACAGGTTCCTGCTGAAATGTTCGAACCGGAAATTCCGGAAGATTTCATCAATGCCGAACCGAGCGAGGTTCATGCCGCCAAGGAAAAACAAGAGAAGGGACAGATGCTTTATGCGGACGTACCTGCAGGACTGAAAGATGACATTGCTGCAGCCCTAAAGGGCGTGAAAACAGCCGTCTACCGGGAATCCGGTGGAGAATGGATATACATATCCGAGTACGACTGGCGAAAAGACTCCTATTTGGGTGACCAACTGCGAAAGGCAGTATGGTATGTCACGTATAAAGCCGATTGGGGCAAGACAAGCCTCGACTTTAATGATAGAAATTTCAGACTTATCCAGACAACCGTGAATTTCGCCGACCGCTCCTACAAGGAAATTACGCACGACAGCAGATCACATCCCGACAATCCAATGGATCGAATCATCTCTCTGGCAGGATACATTGACAGGGCAGACCGGTTTTTCGAGAGCCAACAGATAGAAGGAATCGAATGTTTTGGATTTGAACTCAGCGCCAAGAAATACGGCTCAAATCCGGACACAAACATACATACGCTTTGGTTCGATGCCGTGACGATGCTCCCGGTAAAAATGGAATTCGATTGGCTCCAGGATGATGGGCCGAAGAAAAGGGTTCTGGACCAATTCGAATGGAACCCAGATTTACCTGTAGAGACATTCATCCCCGAAATCCCCGCCGATTTTACGCTGGAAGCAAACAGTGATGGCTAATCGAGCTTGTACGTGCGACTGAAGCATAGCTAACAGGCCGGGCTTGATATAGCTCGGTCTGATTTTTACCTCATTCGGTTAATGAGTAAGTTGCTTCGGAACTCGGAAGAAAACAGAATGAAAAGAAACCGTGAATGATTAGATAATGAATTGATGTTAGCTGCACTGATTAAAAAAGAGATCGTGACAACGGTTCTGGATCTTCGCTTTGTAATCGCATCCCTGCTGTTTCTCGTGCTGATCCCTCTGGGAATGTATGTCAGCCGAAAAGGTTATGAACAAAAGTTGGCAAATTACCGGCAGGAACATCAGACGTACAGGCAGAAGTACGGTAAGGAGGTCTCCGAGGAGGTCGAAGTCCAGGGATTCAGACCGCCCTCGATCCTTAGCGTTTTTGCATCGGGACTCGACCGCTACATACCCGACAAAGTCATAACGTCGAGATCAGGCCTTTTTAGAACGGTCAAGGGCGTTCGCGGCGATTCTCCGTCTCTTCTTTTTGGTCGGATGGATTTGTTTTTCAATATGTGCTTTGTAGCTTCATTGGTGGCGCTGGCCTTCACTTTCAACTGTATTTCCGGCGAAAAGCAGGCGGGCACACTGGGACTCATACTTTCCCATCCTGTTTCCCGTAGTCATATTCTCTTAAGCAAAATTGTAGGAGCTTATGTTTCCCTCCTCATTCCTCTGGCCATGTCTCTTTTGATTGCTGCGATCATATTGGAGTTATCACAGGATATTTCGATATTGTTGCCTCAACTCTATCCGTCTTTTCTTATTATCTTAGGGTGAAGCCTTGTGTACCTTCTAACGATGGTGACGCTTGGTGTTCTGATCTCGGGAACGACGAAGAAACCGATCATCTCGATGACCGTATCGCTGTTTGTCTGGGTGATCATCGTGCTGGCGCTGCCTAAAGTCAGTACGATGCTGGCGCGCATCATCTATCCGGTCGAAGCCGAGCAGGTGGTCAATTTAAGAAAACACATGATCTTTGATGACCTTTATAAGACGTATAAACAAAAAAGCAAGGATATCCACAAAAAGCATCCACACATACCGGGGAAATCGATTGATGCGTACTATCGCTTTAAACGCCACTCACCAACCGGTGAAGTACCTATAGAGTTTCAAAGTGTAGCTCCCCTTTATGAGGAATTGACTGCACTTGTAAAAGAAACCGAAGAGCAAATCAATGACGAAACCGGTCACATTGCTCAAAACTATAAGAACATATTGAATATGCAAAATACGATTGCTATGAATATTTCGAGGCTGTCTCCTGCTTGTTGTTATTCCTATCTGATCTCCGGATTGTCTAATACAGGGCCCGGGGAGTATGATCAATTTATGGAAAACGCCCAGGAATTTCAGGATCAGATCGAAAAGACAATCTATGACTGTTATTATCGGAGATTCCATAAGATAGGCTCCTCGACGTTGAAACTTCATAATCCTCCAGAGACTGTACCCGATATGCAGTATCGTTACTCGAGTCTGACAGAAATTCTGGAGGCCGGATTGGTCGACGTGATCCTGTCGATCTGCTTTGTCTTCTTGTTCTTCACCCTGGCCTTTGTGACGTTCAACCGATATGACGTGCGCCCATAGAACAGTATTCGGATATCCGTTGTTATGGATTGATAATAAAATGAAACCGCGCGTGATGAGGTATCGAATTGATTTTAATAGCACTGATTAAAAAAGAGATCGTGGCAACGGTTCTGGATCTTCGCTTTGTCATCGCATCGTTGTTGTTTCTCGTGCTGATCCCGCTGGGGATGTATGTCAGCCGAAAAGAATATGAACAAAGGCTGGCTAATTACCAACTGGAACATCAGATGTACCGGCAGAAATATGGAAAGGAAGTCTCCTCCAAAGTCGAAGTCCAGGGATTCAGACCGCCCTCGATGCTGAGCATTTTTGCTTCGGGGCTCGACCACTACATACCCGACAAGGTCATTACGTCGAGGACGGGCATTTTTAGAACGGCCAAGGGCGTTCCCGGGAATTCTCCATCTCTGCTTTTTGGTCAAATGGATTTGTTTTTCAATATGTGTTTTGTGGCCTCTTTAGTGGCGCTGGTTTTCACTTTTAGCAGTATTTCCGGCGAAAAACAGGCAGGCACGTTAGGACTCATGCTTTCTCATCCCGTTTCCCGCAGCCATATTCTTTTGAGTAAGATTATTGGAGCGTATGTTTCCCTTTTAATTCCCCTGGCCATGTCTCTTCTCATTGCTGCGATCATTCTGGAATTGTCGCAGGATATCTCAATAATTTTGCCACAACTCTATCCATCCTTTCTTATTATTTTAGGGGTGACTCTTGTTTACCTTCTGACGATGGTGACACTGGGTGTTCTGATCTCGGGAACGACGCAGAAACCGATCATCTCGATGACTGTATCGCTGTTTGTCTGGGTGATCATTGTGCTGGCGCTGCCCAAAGTCAGTACGATGTTGGCCCGCATTATCTATCCGGTCAAAGCCGAACAGGTGGTCAATTTAAAAAAATACATGACTTTAGATGACCTTCAGGAGACATATGAACAAAAAAGCATAGATATTCACAAAAAATATCCACACCTCTCTGATAAATTGATTAGGGAGTACTATTGGAAAAAACAGGACATGTCCAAGTTAAAGGAGAAACATGGATTACCACCAGATGCTCAACTTCCATTACCATCAGAGGTGCAAATTGTGGCTCCACTTGATGAAGAATTGGCTGCTCTTTTGAAAGAGCATGAAGATCAAATCAAGAACGAAATGGGTCATATAATTCAAAATCATAAGAACAAGATGAATATGCAAAATGCGATTGCCATGTATATTTCGAGACTATCCCCGGCCTGCTGTTACTCCTACCTTGTCTCCGGGCTGTCCAATACAGGGACCGGGGAGTATAATCAATTTATGAAGATCGCCCAGGAATTTCAGGATCTGGTCAAAAAGACAATATATGACAATTATTTTTCGAGAATAGATGCGAAAATCCGTGCGGGGCATAGGCTTCATAGTCCTCCAGACACCGTACCTGACTTGCAGTATCATTATTTGAGTCTGACAGAAATTCTGGAGGCCGGATTGGCCGACGTGATCCTATCGATCGGATTTACCTTCTTGTTTTTCACTTTGGCTTTTGTGACATTCAACAGATATGACGTGCGTCCATAGAAGATCAATTTTAATACTACGCACAAATACTCGCTGAAATGTTCGAACCAGGATTGTTGGTCCATCTCAAGTATACGTGACTGTATTACTTCCTGAACGGTTCGATGCACAGTGAATCCTTTTTGTTGCCGAGTCAGCAGCATTAATTGTAACCAGTTCCGACTGGATCAATAATGCATTAAATTGTTCCTGTGAAAGTTCTATCAGGACTTTTTGCTCATCATCCGGTAAAGCAGCCAATTACGAAATGAAGGTGGCTGGTGGATTCTCGAAGACCGGGACTATCCGAGGCTTTGGTGGGAAGATGGCAATTGATTATTGACGATTGACTATTGATTATTTTTTCTTCTGCTGCGGCCAGTACCCAATCAGCGTTTATCTGCAATGCTAACTCGTAAAAGCTTGAAAATTTTTCCAGATAATCATCAGGCCACCGTGCTAAGTTCTTTGGTAGTTGCACGTTGTGTTAATAGTATGGTCGCGATTATTTAGGCACCATTTGGCCTTAGCCTCATTGGTTCCGGCCTAAGCCGGGCTGTGTTAATCTGCGGTTAATTCACCTTTCCTTTTGAGAATCTTGCAGTCAGTGCCGTCTCATGGAGATTTTTTGAGAATTTGCTTGATTTATAGAAATAATTTAGTATAATACCAAACAAATTGAATAAGGAATACAAAACACAGGAGACTTTGCCATTTATTATTTATTATTTATTTCTCTTTGGCCTCTTCTCTCTCTCTCTGTGGCTCAAACAACAGTGTTAATCGGTGTAAATCCGTGTCAGGGCTATTTGAAAAAACAAAGACAATGTTAAAATGGGCAATATGGCATTAATTCAATGATAGCAAAGATTTATGGAGATTTTTGTGATTTTAGATGGTTTTAGATAGCGAAAAACAAAGCCAAACAAAGCCAATTTTATCGTTCCGTGTTCGGCATTCAACGTACTGCGAAAACGGAGTTGAAAAAAACCAATTTGCCGGGAGCTTTTCCAGCATGATATTTCTGGACAAAATCCGGTTGATCTGGTATAATTTTAAAGGATAATAAGGATATTCTGCTCTATAGCAGCAGGCTTTAATTTGGAGGAAAAAAAATGAAAAGATTAAGAAGAGCTTACCAGAGACAAACCACCAAACGCAACAAGTTCCGAAAACGGGCCATCGCGGCCGGAGCCGCGGCGGCAATCACTTTGGGGGCGGGCGCAGGTTTGAACAAAGCTCTCGCCAAAGATAAGCCAATCACACACCAACTGCAGGTCAACCCGGATGCAGATGCGGATTTACTTGCCGACGGGGAAGAAACTGCAATCGGATATCACCCCTTCATTACCGACCAGAATCGCAATGAAGTCCCGGACGGCGTGGATCTGGCCCAGCACTGCGCTGCTGTGATCAATGAAATGCCCATCTATGTTCCCGGCACTATGATGCCGATACCAAATCAAACGCATAAAGTAGTGCACACGCTTTTTGGTATGGAACGATGTGACATTTGCGGCCAGGAAGTTAATATGGGCGGCTACGAAATCGTCAATCCAAATCTCGAATTGTCATATCCCGATCCCAACGATCCGTTAGACGGGACATTCCTGCCCGATCTGGCACTGCACTATATGGAACATGGCTCATTCGATTGCTTCGGCGAAGTTCACAGCGGCAGGATCGATATTGCACGATTACTGAGAACCCTCGAACTGCGGTATCCCGAAGACCCGAATGAGCATCAGTTGCCTGTCACCGATGATGACCTCGACGGCGATTTTATGACGGACAGCGAAGAATTAGCAGCGGGCTTCAACCTGTACGATGCAGACCAGGATGATGATCTGACCGACGACGGTATCGAGCTTGCCAGACAATGTGCAGAGGCGGTGGATGCCCTGCCGGTTTTCGACCCGAACGGACCCGAAGTAAATGCTATATATAAGGTCAACTATCTACAGCGGGGTCTTGAGAATTGTGACACATGCGGCTTAGCTGTCAATATGGGTTACTGGGAGATTACAAATCTAAAGCTCGGTCTTTCTATCGAGGTTCCAGTACTGGCACTGCATTATATGGAACACGGCTCGTTCAGCTACGAGGGTAACGTTCATGAAAAAAGCAGAATTGATCTGCCCGGTTTAGTTAAGATTCTGGAGATGCCCCGCCAGTGCGGCGATTTAGGGACTATCTATCGGCCCGCGGATTTGAACAGAGACTGCCAGGTCGATTCTGACGACTTCGCTATTTTTACAGAGCAATGGCTGCAAAGCATCGATTCGAACCAGGATAAATAAAATGAGCAATCAGTGCTGTGACGGCGATCTGCATCGATATCTCTGTGCCCTGAAAGAAATCGATTTCGAATTGGCATATCTGGCAGTCCTGACACGTGAAGGATTAAAGCCCCTGAGCCGATGGGAAAAATCCCTAACCGATGACGATCTCAAATTATTGCAACAGATAGGCCTGCTGACAAGGCAAGTCCGGCGAACCGTCAAGACCGGCAAGGAAGTCGTCGAGACTATCTTCAGCCGGATGCCCGCTTACATCCTGCTGTACGAACGGACCTTCGGAAATACTCCGATAGACAAATCCGCCAGGACACAGCGGTTCGAGGGCTTCTTATTCGGTTACCCGCCCTGCTGCATAAACCACTATATACGCAAGCCCTATGCCCCAAATAACCTGACAGAACAGCAGCAAAAAATCCTTTTCCATTGGGCCTGCCGGGACTGCAAAGTTACACCTGCGCTGCTGCCGGCATATAAAAATATATATGATTCACTCGATCGTTGCTAAAGCTCAACCACTCATTTTATAGGAATGCATAGCGATAACTTTGAATTCGTCACACGGATATACAGGGAGGATCATACACTATTACAACCTGGACTTTATGAAGGCAAGCAAGGCCTCTGCCCGCTTAGACCATGTATATTTTTCAGTCAAGTCGGCAAATGCCTTACTTGTCAACTGGTCTGCCAATTCCCGGTCACTCAGCAATCTGCGTAGTCCTGCTTGCCAAGCCTCATTATCATCAGGATCACAAAGAATAGAGTTTTTTTCATGAACTAAGACCTCTCTCAACACCTCAATGTTTGAAGCCAGGATTGGCTTTTTCGCAGCCATATATTCAAATAATTTGAGCGGAGATGTCCACTTTCCAATATCGTTGATTCCACCATATCCCTTCATAGAAGTCAAATTCGGAGCCAAAAGAACATCCATTTTCTTCATGATAGAAAAAACCTGTGCGTGAGGATAAAAGCCGTGAAAAAAAATGTTTTTTTGGCCAACCGCCTTAGCTTTCCAGTGCTCAATGTCTTGCCCCCGCCCTCCGACAATATGAAAATTCACATCCGGGCAGCTATGAGCAAGCGGCAAAACTATCTCCATGCCCTTCCCTTCATATAACGCCCCCACATATGCAACATGATGCCCCGCTGCAGCTATATCCGGCAGATCAATATCTTCGCGTAAGTCGTATGAAGATAAAGGAAGGTCTGCTCCGTCGGCAGCCACAAGCACCTTTTCTTGAGGTAACTGAAAATTGTTTATATACCAATCCTTCAGTGCTTTCGTAACAACAACAAAACCAAGAAAATATCTATTCTTAATTAGTTGCCTGAATAGAATAGTTTGGCGAAGACCAAAATCCGATATCGGCTGATGAAACTCATACACTGTCGGAAAACCTGCATAAACCGCGGATAAACTACCTAAGAAAGACCTGCTAAAGACAACATCCGGCCGAATTCGAGATAAATGACGATAACATTTTATACCGTAGGAAATTGAGGGACCAAGCAGAGGGATTTTATCAACCCTGACCAGGGTAAAGGAGGGAGCAACTCCGTAGAACTCAAATAAATCATAATCGGATTCTTCCGGATTGCCGACCTTTGGCACCAACAAAACCAACTTACACCCTTGTTCAGAAAATGCTTTGCACATTTTCATCACATGTATACTGTTGGCTGCTGTCGAAGGAATCAAGGATTCTGACAGATAAACTATCTTCATCAGCTTTGCAATCTTTTCAATAGGATACTTGCTTCAAAAAAGACCTTTATCTTCTTTATTAAATCTTTAGTTGCAACACTAAAAATCCGTCACTATTTTGGAATTTTAATATTTGAATATTACTTGATCAGCAACTGTAATTCTTTTTTTATTTCTTTTCCGTGCCTAATCGGATCATATATCTGCTCAAAGAAAGCCCTACCAGCTTTGGCGATTGTCTCACGCTCTTCATCGTGTGTCAAATAATGCTTGATCTTGTCTACCATATCATCCAGGTCCTCAAATGCGACATAATGAATTCCTTCCTGGGGGTTTGCAAAAGGAAGAGTCACATCCCTGATAGATGGAGTTGATAGACAAAAACCGCCCAGACACCAGATTTCCAAATGTCTATAAGTAAATTGGCCCCATCCATCAAGGGCTAGATTTATTTTGGAGCTTTTTATAGCAGACTTGTATTCATCAAGTTTAAGTCGTCTCTGTTTATACTTACTTGTCTTTTGCTTCTGGTGTTGAAGACCTCCATAAAAAACAAAAGACTCCTGTCCCAGTCTTTCAACGATCAATTTCCGATTCTTATTTGTTCTGATAGCTCCTGAAAAGAAAATATCGTACTTATATGAATCTGTTGTTTTTCGTGGATCCGGAATATCACCATGTTGTATAGGATCAGTC
>JBARRE010000698.1:0-8241 GCA_049644065.1 Sedimentisphaerales bacterium
TAACATGACGACGCCGGGCGGTGCAGGTAAGATGTTTATTGACGACGTTCGGCTGTACCGGACGAGAATTGCCGCCGAGTAGCAGAATGGTTTTATGTTAGAATAATATGAAGTGACATTAGTTCGGGGTCTATACCGGGCGATTCGGTATAGACCCCTTCATAATTATGAGCGAATCGAAAAAAGGCTGAAAGATTTATCACGGAGTCAAATACAAATAAATCCCTGGCTTAAACGCATGGCTGAATGTAGAATTTATGCCGGTTATTATATATACTTTTGCGATTGTATTTTATGAAAGCTTCGAATGAAAGTCATAAGCAAAATTGTGTTCGTAATTTGGATGTTTGTTATGGTAAGCCCTGCAGTGTGTAACGAGCCGGCGCGGGAAGTTCTCGTTTTTCGCGGGGCCGGCGATGCGTCTGCTGCCGTGGCGGTTGGCGAAGACATGTTCGTAGTGGCTGATGATGAGAACAATATATTGCGGATTTACGAAACATCCAAAGCCGGGCAGCCTGTCGGCTCCTTCGATATGACTTCGTTCCTTGGGATTGAGCCTGACCATCCGGAGGCGGACATCGAGGCCGCTACGATGGTTGGTCGGCGTATCTACTGGATTACATCGCACGGCAGAAATAAAGACGGCAAGCTAAGACCCAACCGGTACCGATTTTTCGCTACAGATGTGCTCGTTGAGAACCGAAGCGTAAAATTGCGCCCGGCCGGTAAGCCGTTCAAAACCCTGGTTCATGAGCTTTTGAAAACTCAGGCCGCGCGCCGACTCGGGTTGGATAAAGCGACTCGATTTGGCGCAGAGCTGAAGAAAAAGGAAAGGGAGAAACTTGCTCCAAAAGAGGAAGGGATCAATATCGAGGGGCTGTGTGCATCGCCCGATGGCGGGACACTCTATTTCGGCTTGAGGAATCCACGCCCCAAAGACAAGCAGGGTGGTCGAGCAAAAGCGATTGTTGTGCCTTTGCTTAATCCGGACCGGGTCATCGAGAAGGGCGAGGCGCCGGTTTTCGGCGAGCCGATTGTGTGGGATTTGAAAGGTCTCGGGATAAGGAGCATGGAGTATTCCCGTTTTCACAAGGCCTGTTTTGTTATTGCCGGCGGTCCTGATGGGGATGAGGGTTTCGCATTGTATCGCTGGTCGGGAAAGCCGGAGGCTCCGCCGGAGCTGGAGCGCGATCTGAGCCTGGGAAAGAGTAAATTTACTCCCGAGGCATTGATACCGTTCGAGAAATCGGAGCGGCTGTTGATGCTCAGTGACGATGGGAGTCTGGTCGTCAGGGTTGCCGGCGCATGGGAGTGTATGGAAGGCGAGTACCTTAAAAACGGAACAACCTTGAATAAATATCTGGCGAATCCCGCAAAGAAGACCTTTCGCGGGATATGGCTGGAGTTAGACAACCGATAGCCGGCTTGTGCGTTCAGCCTTTTACTATTTCGATATCATCCATAGATCCGAGCAGACCGTTGGCCAGAGTCAGGTAAGGTAGCTTTTTCGGATTGTGGCCGAGCAGTTCGCTGCCGACGGTATCGACGGCGACGGGATCGAAGCCGGCCAGGATTAGCCCGATGTTCTTATGTTTGCCGGACAAGTGCATACCCTTTTAAAGCAACCGAAGCATCGACGACCGACAGATCGGGCTTTTTATATGAACAGATATCTACAACGGATTTGTCCGTCGAGGGGCTGTGCAGCTTCGCTTTGTTCCATGAGCCGGCATAAAATTTACCCGGCGCGATACCGAACATATTTTTCATTGCGATAGTAGTCTTAGTGAAGCTGTGATCCTTTAACACAGGCAGCGAAATGATGAAAGCATCCTGTGCGATTCGGGGCAAATGAAAATGTTTCAACTGCAGGGCGTTATCGTTTTTAAGGATAGTGGTTTCGGCCTCGTTAAAATCGATAAGTTCCAGGCCGTATTTTTTAGCCATATCCGTGTATCTGAGGGCGGCGAAGACCTCCGGAGTTTTGCCGGTTCCACAGCCCTCGCCGATTGCGATTTCGGCCTTCGTGTGGGCTTTACAATAAATACAAACCGCCTCGGCTGCCTCAACGCTTGTTGTAACCGGTGGCGGCGAAGAATTCGTCAGGTTCGGCTTGATGATAATCAGCCCCTGTTTGGGCAAACGGGCACCGGCCCCAGCCAGGTCAAGCGCCCCGGCTATGCTGGTCCTATAATCGACGAAGTTTACTTTAACTACCTTGCTCATCAGGATAAATGATATAACGGTTAATGGTTCTGAATAAAATAATCTGGAGATAAGCCTTGACTGTCAAGAATTTTCGAGTAAATTTATACATTCCCGTAAGCGAAGGGGAGATGGCGGGGCGAAAATTGGTACGTGTTTTCTGGAGATGGACATGATAGAGGTCAAAGAACTTCGGCGTAGTTTCGGGCCGGTCGTTGCTGTTGACGGCATATCGTTCAATGTTGAAGAAGGAGAAGTCCTGGGTCTTCTCGGGCCTAACGGGGCCGGCAAGACGACCGCGATGCGCATCCTGGCGTGCTTTCTGAAGCCCGACAGCGGGACTGCGACCATTTGCGGGCACGATATTTTAAAGAATCCCATCGATGTAAGAAGGTCGCTCGGATACCTGGCGGAAAACGTGCCGGCATATAACGAAATGACGGTAGGGGCTTTCCTGAACTTCATTTGTGACGTCAGAGAAATCAGGGGCAGGAACCGCAAGGAGACGCTCGACCGGATTGTTCCGATGTGTTCGATTGAGTCGGTTTACCATCAGAGTATCGAGACCTTGTCGAAGGGATACAAAAGGCGTGTGGGCCTGGCCCAGGCGTTAATGCACGACCCGGATGTGCTCATTCTTGATGAGCCGACCGACGGGCTGGACCCCAATCAGAAACATGAGGTCAGAAAGCTGATACAGAAGATGGCAAAGAACAAGTGTATTATTATCTCGACACACATTCTCGAAGAAGTGGAAGCCGTCTGTTCGAGGACAATTATCATTGCTAAAGGCCGGATACTGGTCGATTCTACACCTGAGAAGTTGAAGGAGAAATTCAATTGCAGTCTTGATAGTGTGTTTCGCAAGATTACCAAGTCGGAAAGTGCATCGTTTGTATAAGTAGGGGCCACCCCGCGTGGTGGCCCTGGGCAGGCACGCGGGCCTGCCCCTACTCATTATAGGAGTAACAATATGAATAGTTTTAAGGCCGTATTCAAAAGAGAGTTGAAAAGTTATTTTACGACGCCTCTTGCGTACGTGTTTCTTGTCATCTTCCTGTTTTTCTCGGGATACCTGACATTCAAACAGGGCTTCTTTGAAATGCGGCAGGCGGACATGAGCGCGTTTTTTACGAATCTGCCGCTGCTGTTTGTTTTCATGGTGCCGTCCACCGCGATGCGTATGTGGGCCGAGGAACGCAAAGTCGGTTCGATTGAGCTGCTCTTTACTCTGCCGATAACGGTTACACAGGCTGTTCTTGGCAAGTTCCTGGCGGCGTGGCTGTTTTTAGGCATTGCTTTGGCATTGACTTTTCCCATGGTGATTACGGTTGCTTATCTCGGCGACCCCGATATAGGCCTGATTATCACCGGGTACCTCGGCAGCCTGCTGATGGCGGGCGGTTTTCTTGCGATCGGCTGTTTCTTCTCGGCGGTCAGCAAGAACCAGGTCATCAGTTTTGTTCTCTCGGTGGTTGCCTGTGCGGTGCTTGTTTTCGCCGGGATGCCGTCGACGCTGAGTTACTTCTCGACGTTCCTGCCTGCCGGAATGGTCTCGGCGATCGAGAGCATGAGCTTTCAGAAACACTTCGAGTCGATCCAGAAGGGCGTGCTGAAGTTTGGAGACATTTCTTATTTTGTATTATTGATCGTTGGGTGGATTGCCGCCAGTAGTATTGTTTTGGATGAAAGGAAAGCCAAATAATGAACCGAACGATACGAGCAATTTTGGGAGCGGGTTTTGTCCTGGTGATTGTATTCTCGGCCATCAGTATCTGCCAGAGTATTGGAAAGCCGTTGAAGCTGGACATTACGGACCAGAAACTCTATACGCTGTCGAATGGGACAAAAGCGATTTTGGCCAAACTGAACCAGCCGATTCGAGCCAGGCTCTACTTTGCAAAGACCGCCGCTCTGAAAGGGCCGGACCAGATTCGGTTCTTCAACAATTATTACGAGTTTGTCAGGGCATTGCTGGAAGAATATGTTACAGCGTCAAACGGAATGGTCGAGCTGGAGATAATAGATCCGAGGCCGTTCACCGATGATGAGGAGCAGGCGTTGAAGTACGGCCTGCGGCGCTTCCCGATTACCCAAGAGGAGAGCTTTTTCTTCGGCCTGGTGGTGCAGACGCAATTTGGGGTGGAAAAGGCGATCCCGTTTTTCTCGCCGGAGAGGCAGAAGTTCCTCGAATATGATATAAGCTATCTAATCGATACGGCGGTGACCCGGCAGAAAATGAAGATCGGCGTCATGAGTTCCCTGCCGGTCATGGGTGACGATGTTACGGGTTATATGGCCCAGATGATGATGCGGCAGGGCCAGCAGCCGAAACCGGCCTGGACGATTGTCGAACAGTTGCGCAAGCAGTATGAAGTCGAAACGGTCGCTACGGATGTAAACGATATCAATAATGTCGATATTCTGCTGGTGATTCACCCCAAGGATCTGCCGGAGAAGACATTGTTTGCGATTGACCAGTATGTGCTCAAAGGCGGCAGGACGATTATTTGTGTCGATCCTTACTGCTTTTCGGACAGACCCCCGCAGATGCAAATGCAAATGCAAATGCAAATGCAGCATGATAGCAGCTCAGATTTGAACGCGCTGACGCGGACCTGGGGCCTTGAAATGCCGGCCAATACTTTTGCCGGGGACAGGAGCCTGGCATCTATGGCCGCCATTCGCGCCAACCAGAGGCCGGAAAGAATCATCGGTTATCTGAACCTGACGCCGGAAGGACAATGTTTCGCTGAAGATAATGTTATCACGGCCGAGCTTAATCAGGTCAGAATATTATTCTCCGGGGTACTGAAGAAAGTTGTGGATTCGAATGAGGCGAAGGGAGACGATCTCAAGATTAGCCGAACGCCGCTTCTCACAACGTCGAACAGAGGCAGCACATTTACGATCAGCAGCCCATACGAGCTGATGATCCTGGATGGGGAGACCTTAATGCGGAAGTTCGCCGACGGGACCGAGCCGGAGTCAATGGGGTATTTGGTAACTGGCCGTCTCAAGAGTAGCTTTCCAGATGGCATCAAGGTTGATAGCGAGTCTACGGATCCGAACGATCCAAATGAGACCGTGACAACAACCAGGCAAGTCACAGGCTTGAAGGAAGCCGAGGAGGATTGCGCTGTGGTCGTTTTCTCGGACGTTGACTTTATCAGCGATAATATGGCATACCAGAGTTCTTTCTTCGGTAAGGTAGTCGTTGGCGATAACGCTACTTTGATGTTGAATGCGATTGACGATTTAAGCGGTTCGAGCGATCTGGTTTCCATCAGGTCCAGAGGGAACTTCAAGCGGCCTTTTACGGTTGTTGAAGAAATCGAGCGGAAGGCGGAGGCCGAGACGGCGGAAGAGGTGGAAAAAATTAACCTGCAGATTGCCGTTTTCCAGGGCGAACTGCAGTCGATTCTGGCTTCGGCGAAAGAGGGCCAGGAAGAGGTTATCGGCAGTTCGATCGTCAAGAAGAAGCAGGAAGCTGAATTGAAGATTCATCAGGCCCAGCGCCAATTGCGTCAGGTCAAGATGACCAAGCGTGAAAAAATCGAGCATTTGGGTAATCAATTGCGTCAGGCCAACATGCTTGCCGCCCCGATGGTTATTTTGATTATTGCCATTGTGTTGGGTGTCCGTCGCGGCATAAGAAAGAGACATTATATCAGTCATGCGAGCGATGCTTGATATGAGACAGCATAAGGAGTCTTATAGATGAATAATAAAAAGCTTACGATATTGGGAATTGTGGCGGTTGTAATGGTGTTATGGGCTGTCGTACAGTCCCGTATCTCGAACAAGCCCGGGGCCGAATCGGCCAGGCCGGTCTATCTGATTCAGGGATTTGACCCTTCCGGTGTGGACAGTATAGTAGTTGGTACGGGAGAAGCTGCGTTCACTCTCAAACGCCAGACAAACGGCTTTGTTGTTATCGATAAGGACAATTATCCTGCCAAGACGAGTGAGATAAACAGTCTGATCTCAAAATGTTCGGACATTCAGACGTCGGAATTCGTGACTGATAATCCGGCAAACCACGAAGATCTTGAGGTCACGGAGGAAAAAGCACGCAGCGTTGTCAAGTTCATGAAGGCGGATCCAAACTCTTCGTTGCTCACAGGTGTTGTCATCGGCAAAACGAAAGAGCTTGGTGAGGGTAGTTATGTCAGGTTGCTGTCGAGTGATTCTGCTTCGAGCAACAAGGTTTACATTACATCTAATGCGCCATGGTTCGGAGGCGGGGCGATGAATTACGTTGACCAGGAACTGATTGCAGCGAAGCGCGAAGACATCGAGTCGGTGACAGTAAGTTCGCAGGATGGTCTATATACGCTGAAAACCGGGCAAGACAGCCAGGATATTATACTGGATAATATTCCGGCCGGTAAAAAACTAAAAAGCAGTGATGCCCAGAGTGTTTTTACCGCTCTGACCAGTCTGAGGTTTGACGATGTTAAAAAAATATCGTCCGACATGGCTTTCGAAAAGCAGTATATGTGCCGACTCAAGGATTCGACCGTATATGCCCTGAGAATTGCACAGAAGGATGACAAAACATATGTGACCTGTGTGGCGGAATTCACCGACAAGACGCCCGTGGAGAAGGTGTCTGTCGATCAGGGCGGAGAGGTTGAATCCGAGGAGGAACTGAAGAAAAAAGAGGCCAAGCTGCTTGCCCGGGATAATGCAGTAAAATTCACGACAAAACACCAGGGGTGGGTTTACGAAATCGCCGAGTGGACGGCTAAGAATATGACGAAAGAACTCGCCGATTTGATCGAGGATGAGGAAAAACCTGAAGAAAACGCTGCTGCGGAGCCCAATACGGTGATACCTGATGCTATTGCTTTGCCGAAGGTCGATGATCCCAATACATGAGACAACTGATACCTCTGCAATTGACAAGGGCAAAGAGCAATAAAACCAAACAGCCTGATTTAACAATTCCAAGTAGTCTCTTTCTCATAGCTTGTCGGTTTACAGGACGAGAACTTACGCAGGCGGGCCGAAGACGTTCTCCGGCAAATCCAAGAGTCCGAAGCCGACATTCACAAACCATAGGTGATCAACGCGGTGTTTTTTTCTTTTGACTTATGACACCACGAGCATATAGTGTTCTCATATCATCTTTATTAGCTTTGGTACATAAAAGGTGGAGTACAATCTTGCATAGACGAAGGGGATTTACTTTAATAGAGCTACTGGTCGTGATTGCCATTATTGCGCTATTGATGGCGATATTGATGCCGGCACTGCAGCGGGTACGAAAACAGGCCAAGGGTATCGTATGCAAGAGTAATCTGCGTCAAATCGGCATGGCGGCCAATCTATATGCGGAGGAGTATGATTTGTACGTTCCTCGCGGCCTGGCCGGCGGGACGGGCAAGGCCTGGTTCCAGCTCTTTATGCCCTTTCTGGCCCAGAAGCCGATTGGCAATGATTACCGTACAGTGGATATCTTTCGCTGCCCCAGCTACCCGGACAAAGAGCAAACCGTATGCTACGTTGTCAACGGCTGGGACTTCGAAGACGAGAACGATATGACCGGCAGCGAGATATTACTGCCTTCCAAGTTAAGTGAGTGTACTCAGCGAGCCTATACTATTTTTCTTGCTGACAATGAGGATGGAACATGGCGATATATTGTCAGAAAGGCGGACGATCCGGGACATAATCGATGCGACGTATGGACTCCGGGACATCTGCCCACTTCCGATAGTCAGGATGTTACTAATGGCAGGCGAGTCGCGCGGGCCCGGCACAGAAAAGGAAGCAATTGCCTGTTTCTGGACTGGCATGTAGAATATATTGCTACTGAGGATATGACCATAGACATGTGGAGATTTGAAAAATAAAATACTAACCGGTTGGCCGAGTGATGGCCGTTCGATAAATTACGAATCACAAATAAGGAGATTGTAAAATGGCAAAGGTGTCGATTGGAGTGAATACGGAGTTTGTCCGGCATGCCGACAAACCGTTTGAATGGGCCGTGGAAAAGGCTGCTGAACTGGGATATGAATACATCGA